>NZ_LSIA01000029.1:0-120639 GCF_001556015.1 Novosphingobium sp. CCH12-A3
GGACGGGGGCGGCGCAGCGATGCCGGTGCTGACGTCGAGCGTGCCGTCGGCGAATTCGAGCCGCAACGCCGGACGTGCCTGCGCATCCTCGCGCATCCGCACGACATGGCCGTCTGGCGCAGTAACCAGCACGTAGCCGCGCTGGAGAGGAGCTTTGGGGTCAAGCGAGCGGCGCAGGCGATCAAGCGCCTCCACCTTGCCGCGCGCGTGCTCGATGCGCTGCAGCAGCATTTCGGGGCGCAGCCGCCGGGCGGCAAGGCGCTCCGCTTCGCGTTCGACCCGCGCCATCAACAAGGCAGGGCGCAAGGCTCCTGCATGGCGGGCGAGGACCGATCCGGCGATCTCGGTGCGGTGGACGAGGGCGCGGCGCAAGCGCTCCCCAAGATCATCGACGCGCTGGGTCTGGCCCTGAAGGAGCGCCTGCGGTTGGGGCAGGCGCTGGCTGCGGGCTTCGAGGCGTTCCTTGGCCTGGGCGAGCTGGCGGGCGAGGGCGCGTCGCTGGCGGGCGTTGAGATCGGCTACAAAGGCGGCAAGTTCCGCCTGCACCGGCACCGCAAGTTCAGCGGCGGCAGTGGGCGTCGGAGCGCGCAGGTCGGCGGCGAAGTCACACAGGGTGGTGTCGGTCTCGTGACCAACTGCGCTGATGATCGGGATGGTGCAATCCGCCACGGCGCGGACGACCTCTTCCTCGTTGAACGACCACAGGTCTTCGATCGATCCGCCACCGCGCGCCACGATGACGAGGTCCGGGCGCGGGATCGGTCCGTCGGGCATCATATCGCTGAACCCGCGCACGGCGTTGGCGACCTGCGTTGCCGCACCCTGACCCTGGACCAGCACCGGCCACACGATGACGCGGCTGGGAAAGCGATCTGACAGGCGGTGGAGGATGTCGCGGATCACGGCGCCAGTGGGCGAGGTGACGACGCCAATGGTGCGCGGCAGGAACGGCAAGGGCTTCTTGCGGGCGGGATCGAACAATCCTTCGCCTTCCAGCCGGGCTTTCAGCTTGGCGAGGAGCGCGAGCAGCGCGCCTTCGCCGGCGATCTCCATCCGCTCGATCACGATCTGGTAGTTCGAGCGGCCCGGGTAAGTCGTCAGCTTGCCGGTGGCGATGACCTCGACGCCGTCCTCGGGCCGGAAGTTCAGGCGCTGCACGCCGCCGCGCCACATCACGCCATCCAGCCGCGCGTTCTCGTCCTTGAGGCAGAGGTAGAGGTGGCCCGAGGCCGCGCGCTTCACGCCTGAAAGCTCGCCACGCACCCGGACGAAGCCGAAGCGATCCTCGACGGTGCGCTTGAGCAGGGCGGAAATCTCGGAGATCGAGAGGGCCGGGGCGTTGTCGCCTGCCGATTCCCTCGCTAGGAGCCCGCCCGAGCCGTTGTTATCGTCGTCATAAGGCGCGGAAGGGAAAGCCATGAATATCCTGCTGCTGGGATCGGGTGGGCGCGAACATGCCCTCAGCTGGAAACTGGCCCAATCGCCGCTTCTGGACAAGCTCTATGCGGCACCCGGGAATCCGGGCATTGCGGAAAACGCCGAGCTGGTGGCGCTGGATCTGACCGATCACGCCAGTGTGGTGACCTTCTGCGAAACAAACCGCATCGGCCTCATCGTGGTGGGGCCGGAAGCGCCGCTGGTCGACGGCCTGACGGATTCACTGCGTGCAGCAGGCTTTTCCGTGTTCGGGCCGAGCCGTGCGGCAGCGCAGCTCGAAGGGTCGAAAGGTTTTACCAAGGATCTGTGCGCACGGGCCAACATCCCGACCGCCGGCTATGTTCGCGCCAAGTCGCTCGAGGAGGCCCGCACCGCGCTCAAGGACTTCGGTGCGCCGGTGGTGATCAAGGCCGATGGCCTTGCTGCGGGCAAGGGCGTCGTCGTGGCGATGACGATGGCAGAGGCCGAGGCCGCGGTTGACGACATGTTTGACGGCGCCTTCGGCTCTGCCGGTGCGGAGGTGGTCGTCGAGGAGTTCCTCACCGGAGAAGAGGCGAGCTTTTTCGCCCTGACCGATGGCGCAACTATCGTGCCGTTCGGATCGGCACAGGACCACAAGCGCGTCGGCGATGGCGATACCGGCCCCAATACGGGCGGCATGGGCGCCTACAGCCCGGCGCGCGTGCTGACGCCTGAACTCGAGGCGCAGGCGCTCTCGCAGATCATAGCGCCGACGGTGAAGGCCATGGCCGATGAGGGCATGCCCTATTCCGGCGTGCTTTATGCAGGTCTCATGCTGACCGAGCAGGGGCCGAAGCTGATCGAATACAATGCCCGCTTCGGCGATCCCGAATGCCAGGTGCTGATGCTGCGGCTGGAAAGCGACCTGGTAGAGCTGCTGCTGGCCTGCGCCGACAACAAGTTGTCGAGCATCCAGCCGCCGCGCTTTTCCAGCGACGTGGCGATGACCGTGGTCATGGCTGCCGAGGGTTATCCCGGTACGCCGAAGAAGGGGGGGCGCATTGACCATATCCCTGCCGCCGAGGCAGGTGGGGCAAAGGTATTCCACGCGGGCACTGCCCTCTCGGCAGACGGCGTGCTTTCGGCAAATGGCGGGCGCGTGCTCAACGTGACTGCCAGGGGGGGCAGCGTGAAGGCTGCGCGGGATGCGGCCTATGCTGCAGTGGACGCGATCGTCTTTCCGGAAGGGTTCTGCCGTCGCGATATCGGCTGGCGCGAGATCGAGCGGGAAGAAGCGGACGCCTGACGGCACCGCTTTTCGCTCGACAGGTCTTGACCGCATCGGCAAAGCGGGCACAAAGTTGTGTGACAGCGCAGGACAAGACGCGCTGAACCGGGAGCCGATGCATGAACCGCCGCACTTTCATCACCACCGCCGGAACCGCAACGATGGCGGGGCTGGCTCTGGCCAATGCTCCCTTGCGGGCGCTCGACAGCAAGCGCCGGTTCGGCATCCAGTTGTGGTCCGTTGCCAAAATGCTGAGCGAGGACTTCTCCGGAACCATCGCCCTGCTGGCAAAGCTGGGTTACCGCGAGATTGAGACCTACGGGCCTTATACCTTCAGCGACCAGCGCCAGATCGATGGCTGGAAGAACACGGCCAAGATGCTGGGCTTCTCAGGCAGCGGCTTCTTTGGGCAGAGCGCCGCGCAGATCAAGGCCGTGTTCGATTCGCATGGAATGACAGTGCCCTCGATGCACACCGACCTGTTCACACTGCAGACCCGGATGGGCGAACTGGCCGAGGCCACGCGCGCCTTGGGGGCGACCTATGTCACCTTGCCTGCGATTCCGGCCGAGGAGCGCAAGACGCTCGACGATTACAAGCGCATGGCCGACGTCTTCAACGCTATAGGGCAGAGCGCCACGCGACATGGGGTTCGCTTTGCCTATCACAACCATGGCTACGGCTTCGCACCGATGGACGGCAAGGTGCCGATCGACACGCTGCTGGACGCGACCGATCCTGCGCACGTGTTCCTCGAGATGGACACCTACTGGACTACGGCGGGCGGCGCCGATCCGAAGGAGTATCTGGCGCGGTACAAGGGCCGCTACCGGATGATGCACCTCAAGGACATGAAGGGTCAGCAGCGTTTCGCCGGAGACGGTGGCGCTCCGGCTGACTGGATCGCGCTGTTCCCTTACCTGACCTGGCTTGGTGACGGCTCGCTCGACATGGCCGGCATCATCGAGGCGGCCAAGGCTTCGGGGGTAGAGCATTTCTTCGTGGAGCAGGACCGGGCTGACGACCTCAAGGTCGCCATTGCCGGCAGCGCCGCCTACATGAAGAAGATCGGCTTCGAGTAAGCCGCCAAGGCAGGGCGTCAGATGACGCCCTGCTCTGCCATCTGCGCCAGTTCGGCTTCGCCAAGCCCAAGCAGTTCGCCGTACACTTCGGCATTGTGCTGCCCGACCTTTGACGGTGCCGGGCGGCGCACCGATCCGGGTGTGGCGGACAGCTTGGGGAAGCTGGACTGCATCTTGAGCGGACCGAAGCGCTCGGTCTCGACTTCGATGATGGCTTCGCGTGCCTGGAAATGCGGATCGGCAAGCATGTCGGGGGCTCGGTAGACGCGGCCTGCGGGGATCGAATGCTCGATCATCAGCGCGTCGACCTCGTCCACGGTCAGCGTGCGGGTCCACTGGTTGATCAAGTCATCGAGCTCGTCCTGGTTCTCGCCGCGGGCAAGATGCGTGGCATAGCGCGGATCGTCGCCCAGTTCTGGCCTGCCCATCGCTGTCGCGAGACGCTTCCACAGCGAATCCTTGTTCGCGCCAATCATGAACTCGCCGTCCTTGCACTTGTAGACGTTGGACGGTGCGATGCCCTTGAGGACCGAGCCCGAGCGTTCGCGGATGTAGCCGGTGCGGTCGTACTCCGGGACGAGGCCTTCCATGACCTGCAGGACGGATTCGTAGAGCGCCGCATCGATCACCTGGCCGCGCCCGGTGCGCTCGCGCTCGTGCAGAGCCGCCAGAACGCCCATGCAGCCGTAAGTGGCCGTCAGGGTGTCGCCGATGGAAATGCCCATGCGGCTGGGTGCACGGTCGGGCTCGCCGACGATGTAGCGCCAGCCACCCATTGCCTCGCCGATGCCGCCAAATCCTGCGCGGTCGGAATAGGGTCCGGTCTGGCCGTATCCCGACATGCGGGCGATGATCAGGCTGGGCTTTTCGGCAAGGAGCACGTCAGGGCCAAGGCCCCACTTCTCCATCGTGCCCGGCTTGAAGTTCTCGATCACCACGTCGGCATGGGCGATCAGGCGCTTTACCAACGCCTGCCCCTCGGGCACGCGCAAGTTGGCGCTGACCGAACGCTTGTTGCGCGCGATCACTTCCCATTGGACCTTTTCCGAACCCTGGCCCCAATCGCGCATCGGATCACCGGTGACGGGTGGTTCGACCTTGATCACGTCGGCGCCCATGTCGCCCAGCAGCTGGCCGCAGAACGGGCCTGCAAGCAACTGGCCGAGTTCCAGCACGCGAATGTCTCTGAGAGGTCCGGGATTGGTGGTTGTCATGATCATTCTGCCGCCTCCAGTAGCGGCCATTCGGGTTGGATCGGTGCGGGCAGTCCGGTTTCCGCTTCGCAGTTTGCGCGCAGTACTTCGATGCCCGGACCGTAATTGAACAACGGCAGCTCGCCCCGCTCCTCGCGCAGGCGCGCGCGCAGGGCTTCGGTCTCGGCGAGATTGACCGCACCACGATCATCGGCGACCACGCCATAAGCCCGTGCGCCTTCCACCGTAACCAGCCCCTGCACGATTTCCTTGCCGACAAGGGCGGGATCGCGGGCCAGCGGATCCCCCCAGCCGCCGCCGCCCCAGGTGATGAAGTGGAGCATGTCGCCCGCTTCGACTTCGAGATCCTCGACCTTGTTGCCGACGATGGTCTGCGTGCCATCGGGCTTTTCAAGGATCTTGCGCGCCCGTGCGCCCGGTTCGCCACCGTTCACGCCCCAGGGCGGCACGAACCAGCGGTCGTCGTGGATCGCGATCGTGCCCTTGGAAAGAAAGCGATAGGTCATGCGGATCCCGTTGCCGCCACGATGGAGGCCGGCGCCGCCCGAATCCGGCTCGCACTCATAGCGCTCGATCATCATCGGGAAGTAACGCTCGAGGAACTCGTTGGGGACGTTGGTAAAGCCCGGCCACAGCGAATGGCCGTCGGGTCCATCACCCATCGGGCGGCCGGGGATGCCGCCGAAGCCGATCTGGAAGAGCTGGAACCAGTCGCCGTTCTTGCCGGGGCGCTCATCGTTGCCGGCGTAGAACAAGTGTGGTGACGAGGAGAAGCCGGCGGCGTTGAGGAATTCCGGCGTCTTCTGGCCAAGAAGGCCGCCAAGGATATCGAAGATGCGGCCCAGCGCATGGGTGCGGCCCGAGAGCGCGGCCGGGAACTTCGGCTTGAGCAGCGAGCCTTCGGGAATGCGCACGTCGATCAGATCGTAGAACCCGTCGTTGAACAGGATCTGCGGGTCGAAGACCATGATCATGTAGATGCCGAAGAACATCTTGAACATGTTCTCGTTGAGGAAGAAGTTGATCGAAGCGACCGACTGCGGATCGGTGCCTGCGAAATCGAGGATCACCTTCTCCCCTTCGCGCCACATCGTGCATTTGATCTTGTAGGGGCCGAAGCCCATGCCATCGTCGCAGATGTAGTCCTCGAAGCTCACCGGCTCCTCGGCAATCGCCATGCCGACAAGCGCCTTCATGGCACGGTGGTTGCGGGCAAGCAGTTCCTGCGTCGCCGAAACATAGACGTCGTCGCCGAAGCGCTCGGCCATCTCGATCACGCGGCGAGCGGCGACGCGGCAGGCAGCGATGAGCGCATTGAGGTCTGCCGCGCACCAGTCGGGCTTGCGGGTCTGGTGCATGACAAGCCGGATCAGATCGGCGTTGTATTCGCCGCGTTTCCAGATCTTCACCGGCGGGATGCGCACGCCTTCCTCGAAGATCGAGCGCGCATTGATCGGCATCGAGCCGACGACCTTGCCACCGATGTCGGACTGGTGACCGAACATTGATGTGTAGGCAATCAGGCGGCCGTCCTTGAACACTGGCAGCAGCACCAGCCAGTCGTTCGAGTGGCTTATCGCCCCGCCTACAGAGTAGGGATCGGACAGGAAGATCATGTCTCCGTCTTCGAGCGTGCCCTCGTAATTTTCGAGGAAGCCGCCAATGAAGGAGCCGAACTGGCCGACGATCATCTTGCCGGTGTGGTCGGCAATCAGCGGGAAGGCATCACCCTGTTCGCGGATGCCCGGAGACATCGCGGTGCGCACGAGCGTTGCGTCCATCTCGATGCGCGCATTGCGCAGGGCGTTCTCGATGATGTCGAGAGTTACCGGGTCGATGGCGACACGTTCGAACGGCTTGTCGTTGGTCTGGACGATGGTTGCAGGCATGGTTCGCGCCTCCTCAGGCCAGATTGATCAGGATATTGCCGACGTGGTCGACGGTGCCGATGCAGCCGCTTTCGATCAGGGTCGTGGAATCCATTTCGCAGACGATGGCCGGGCCGGGGATCACGTCTCCGGCGCGCAACTTGGCGCGATCATAGATCACGGCGGCCTGCTCTCGCCCGTCCATCCACAAGGTGTGGTCGCGCATCCTGGCGGCGATGGGGTTGCCGTCGCCCTTCTCGAGTTCGGCGGCTGGCAGGTCGAGAGCGCGACCCATGGCCACGGCGCGCAGGTTCACGATCTCGTGCGGGGTGTCCATGTTGAAGGTGAACAGGCGCTTGTGTTCGGCATCGAAGCGGGCGAGGATTCCGGCGATGCCATCGGTGGTCAGCACATCGGGAGTAATCGTCAGCGGCACTTCGAAGGCTTGCCCGGCATAGCGCACGTCCACTTCGAAAGCCGTGCTGATCTCGTCTTCGGGCACGCCATCGGCAAGCAGTTCGGCGCGGGTTTGGGCGGCCATTTCTTCAAGGATGGCAATGAGGTCTGCCGCTTCGGTCTGGCTGGCGAGACGGCTGAACGAGCGCGCGGTTTCGGTGCGCATTCGTGTCGTCGCATCGCCAAGGGCGCAGAGCACGCCGGGGCTGACCGGCGAGATCGCGGGCCAGCTGCCCATCAGGCGGGCCACGGCATTGACGTGGAGCGGGCCTGCGCCGCCGAAGCCCATCAGCGCAAAGTCGCGCGGGTCATACCCCTGCTGGACCGAGATCATCCGCAGCGCGCCGAACATGTTCTCGTTGACGATGTCGATGATGCCGCGCGCGGCGGCCATCAGGTCGATGCCTAGCGCGTCGGCGATGGTCTGCACCGCCTTCTTGGCGCCCTCGCGATCAAGATTGAACGTGCCGCCGAGCAGGTTCTCGGGCAAGTAACCTAGCACGACATTGGCATCGGTCACCGTGGGCAAGGTTCCGCCTTTTCCATAGGCGACCGGCCCCGGCACGGCTCCTGCGCTCTGCGGCCCGACCCGAAGGGCTCTTGTCAGCTCAGGAACATAGGCGATCGAACCGCCGCCTGCGCCCACCGTCTTCACGTCGAGCGCCGAAGCACGAACGGAGAGGTGGCCGACTTCGGTGGTGCGCTGGCGGCGGGCTTCGAGATTTTCGATAAGCGCAACGTCGGTGCTGGTGCCGCCGACGTCGAGGGTCAGAATATTTCTGATCCCGGCATTGCGGCCGACCCAGATCGCGCCCGTCACGCCACCGGCAGGGCCGGACATCAGGATGTTGACCGGATGCTCCTCGGCCTTCTGCGCACTCATCAGACCGCCGTCCGAGCGCAGCAGCGAGAGCTTGCCGTTCATCCCCGCCTCGGCAAGGCGCGAGCGCAGGTTGGAGACATACTTGCCGACGACCGGGCGCACCGCCGCGTTGGCCACTGTCGTCAGGGTGCGCTCGTACTCCTGCATTTCAGGCAGGACTTCGTGGCTCAGCGAGACCGGCACGCCCGGCATGATCTCTGCCGCCAGTTCACCCACGCGCTTCTCGTGCGCGCCGTTGGTGTAGGCGTTGATCAGGCTCACGGTGATCGCTTCGACGCCATTGTCCTTGAGCACGCCCAGTTGCGCGCGGATGTCGGCATCGTCGATCGGGCGGATTTCCGAGCCTTCGGCGCTCATGCGGCCCTTGATCGTGACGGTATCCTCGAGCGCTGCCAGCGGCTGGGGCTTGGGCCAGACGATCCAGCCAGCCAGCCCGCCCGGCACGAAGCTGCGCGCGATCTGCATGATGTGGCGATAGCCCTCCGTCGTGACCAGGCCGACGCGCGAGCCCTTGCCTTCGAGCACGGCATTGGTCGCGACCGTGGTGCCGTGGAGGAAGAATTCGACGTCTCCAGGCGTTATGCCGGCCTTCTCGCAGATTGCGGTTACGCCATTGAGGATGCCCTCCGAGCTGTCGTGCGGGGTCGATGGCGTCTTGTGGCGCCAGAACGCGCTCGACGAGGTGTCAAACAGCAGGAGGTCGGTGAAAGTGCCGCCGACGTCCACGCCAAGGCGATAGCCCATTGCTCGATTACTCCTGAACGATCTTGGGGAACGGTGGCGCTTTGGCCACCATTGAAGGAAGTTCGCGGGCCATTACGCCGGATAGCCAGCGGTTGGCTTCGATCAACTGAGACAGGTCCATGCCGGTCTCCACGCCCGCGCGGTGGAGCATGTAGACGACATCTTCGCTCGACACGTTGCCTGCGGCTCCGGGCGCGAAGGGACAGCCGCCGAGGCCACCCAGCGCCGCGTCGACCACTGTCGCCCCGGCCTCGACCGCAGCCCAGACATTGGCGATGCCGGTGCCTCTGGTGTTGTGGAAATGTACTCGGACCGGCAACGGCGACACTGCTGCGACCACACGGCGGACAAGGCGCGAGACGTGGGCAGGGTCGGCAACGCCGATGGTGTCGGCAAGCGCGACCTCGACAGGTTCTCCCTCGGCCAGCGCCGCCGCCATGGCGACGACGCGATCCTCTGACACCTCGCCCTCGAACGGGCAGCCGAATGATGCGCCGATGGTCGCCTGGCCCTTCAGGCCTGCGCCCTTCGCCATGGCAACGATGGCCTTTGCAGCGGCAACTGACTCGTCGCTGGTCTGGCCCTGGTTGGCGATGGCAAAGCCGTCGGTAGCAACGCAAACCGCACCAAGTTCATGCAGGCGCCCGGTGGCAATGGCGCGCTCGGCACCCCTGGCGTTGAGGACGAGGCCGATGAAGCTGACGTCGCCCGTTAGCGGGAGGCCAGCGCAGACCTCTTCCGCGTCGGCCATCTGAGGCACGCGCTTGGGATTGACGAAGCTCGTCACCTCGATGCGGCGCGCGCCCGCGGCAATGCTGCGCCGGATCAGTTCGAGCTTGTCCGCCGTGGACACGATCGCCTTCTCGTTCTGCAGCCCGTCGCGCGGGCCGACTTCGACGAACGAAATCGCGCGCGCGGTCATGCGGCTTCTCCGCAAGTGGGGTTGGGCATGCAGAAGGTCATCAATCTAGGTCTCTCTTCGTATGCAATATCACTGTGCGGTCATTGCAGGAGGTGCCGAAACCTGCCCGTAGGTGCAGGTTCGCTAGCACCTTGACCGATCAAGTTTGTATACAATAAGCTGCCTTCCCGGAAAGCGAGCGTCAAGAGGGGGGCGAAAGCCCGTGCGCTCGCAGCATCGATAGCGTCGCGACCGAACCAACAGGGAGGTTTGAGAATGCGTGCCACCCGTCTCCTATTGAACACCGCAGTGCTTGGCCTGATCGCCAGTGCAGCCCCGTCCTTCGCCCAGGAAGCGCCACAGGATGCCGCGCAAGCGGCTGACGACGGTGATAGCATCATTGTCACGGCCCGCCGCCAGAACGAGCGCCTGCAGGACGTACCGGCGTCGGTATCGGTCCTGACGGCCACTGCGCTGCAGAACACCGGGGCGGTCAAGGCAGAGGACTTCACCCAGCTTACGCCCGGCGTGACGATCGTGACAGGCACGGCTGAGGCCGGCGACACGCAGATCAACATTCGCGGGATCAACGGTGCGCGCGATGCTGAAAGTTCGGTCGCGCTGGTGGTCGACGGCATTCTCAAGACCAACACCGCGCAGCTCAACCAGCCGCAGGGCACATTGTCGCAGGTCGAGGTGCTGAAGGGACCGCAGGGCGCGCTCTACGGCCGCAACGCCGCGGCAGGTGCGATCGTGCTGCAGACCCTCAAGCCCACCGACACGCTGACGGGCGGCCTGCGCGCCTCCTATGCGAACGAAGCGACTTACGAAGCCACTGCACACATTGCCGGGCCGCTGGGCGAAAACGTCGGCTTTGTAGCCTCGGGCTATTACTTCACCACCGACGGATGGTGGCGCAACAAGTTCCTGAGCAACTCCAAGACCGTTGACGACAAGGAAAACTGGGCGCTCGACGGCCGGGTGATGATCGGCAAGGGCACCGCTACCCAACTTGACGTCAAGGCGCGCTATGCCGAGTTCCATGGCGCATCGCTGCCGTTCAACGCTTCGTTCCACCTGCCCCAATTCGGTGCGGTGAACCCTGCGTTCTACGAGGACGTGAACAAGCACCAGTTCAACTTCTACAACAACATCCGCGCCACCAACGACCAGAAGAGCTTCGATGCTTCGATCAAGCTCGACCAGGAGTTCGGCAACGGCATGAAGCTGGTGGC
This sequence comes from Novosphingobium sp. CCH12-A3, assembly GCF_001556015.1. Taxonomy (NCBI): domain Bacteria; kingdom Pseudomonadati; phylum Pseudomonadota; class Alphaproteobacteria; order Sphingomonadales; family Sphingomonadaceae; genus Novosphingobium; species Novosphingobium sp. CCH12-A3. Next base: position 11,070 of record NZ_LSIA01000029.1, read on the forward strand.
CTGGGCGCTCTACTCCGACGTCAAGCAGGACCTTGTCGCCGATGGCACTTCGGCCGATTTCGCGCGCTACATCACCAACACCGACCCTCGCGTAGCCAGCACCGTCGCCAAGTGCTTCTCCAGCACCGCGGCGCTCACCGGCTACCCGGTCAACCAGCCCGGCGGGATCGGCGCTATCCCCGTGCCGTTCCTGTTTGCCCCGGCCAACGGTTCGACCTTTGGCCCCTACAGCCCGACGACCTGCGACGGCATCCAGTACCAGCTGCGCAACCAGAAGGATTTCAGCACCGAGATCCGGCTGCTGTCGAACACCGATGGCGCGCTGACCTGGCAACTCGGGGCCTACTACCTGCACATCGATCGCAAGACCGGCGTCAGTCTTGGTGGCGATACCGGGCAGGGCGTGATCAAGCAGCTCTACAACGCGCCGGACACCACGAACCCGACCTCGCTGCTCTTGGCCGACAAGTTCCGCACCAACGTCTACGCGGCGTTCGGTTCAGCCGAGTGGAAGCCTTCGGATGTGTTCACCGGTGGCATCGCGCTGCGCTATGACATCGAGGATCGCGCCGCCAATTCGCTCGTCCCCAATGCGACCGATCCCTTCACCGGTGGCCCCATCAATCCGGGCCTCGCCTTCGGTGCCTTCACGCCGCAAAACGCCACGTTCAAGCAGCTTCAGCCCAAGGTGACGTTGAGCTTCCACCCCAGCAACCAGCTGAATCTCTATGCCAACTGGGGCATCGGCTTCAAATCGGGGGGCTTCAACAACCAGGGCTCTTCGGCCGTGGTCAACACCCGCTTCAACAACGGCGTCACACCGGGCACGATCAACGCGGGCGTCACCATCAACGACCAGTACCGCAAGGAACGCTCCAGCGCCTTCGAAGCCGGCGTGAAGGGCGAGCTGTTCGACGGCCGCATCACCTACGACCTTGCCGGCTACTACACTCGCGTCACCGACATGCAGTTCTTCGAATTCTTCGTCGGCGACTTCGGCCTGCTCCGCGTTGTCTCGAACATCGATCGCGTCGACATCAAGGGTGCCGAGATCAACCTGACCGGCAAGGTGGTCGATGGCTGGAAGGTGTTCGGCTCGTTCAACGTCACCGACAGCGAGATCAAGAAGAACCGCTCGCGCCCCTACACCGTCGGCAACAAGTCGCCCTATACAGCCGACTGGACGCTCAACCTCGGTTCCGAAATCACCGCGCCGTTGACCGACAACGCCAAGCTGCTGTTCCGCGCCGACTATCGCGTGACCGGCCCGACGTGGTTCCATTCGGTGCAGGATCAGGAGCGCCCGACCATCTTCTCAGGGCTGCTGCCGATCTCGCAGCTGCCGTTCCTGCCCCCCTCGTTCGGCAACGCACGCTACGACGTTGCCAAGCGCGATGCTTTCGGCGTGCTCAACCTGCGCGCCGGGATCACCACGCCGAACTACCGGATCGCGGTGTTCGCGGACAATCTGCTCGACCGCAAGTACATCGCCGAGGCGATCCCGGCGATCGAGTTCGGGGGTTCCTTCATCTCGCCGGGCGCGCGTCGCCTGATAGGGGTTGAAGTGGGCGCATCGTTCTGATGAGGGCTTCAGGATAAATCCGGCGGGGAGCGGGTTCTGCCTGCTCCCCCTGAAGATACAGGCCCGGCGATACAGGCCCGGCAATACAGGAGCGTACGTGTCCAAAGCCTCGCAGGAAGCCTACCGCAAGATCCGCGCAGGGATCCTGTCAGGGCACTTCCCTGCCGGACAGTTCGTGCCCGAGGACGAATTCGCGCAGTACTGCGGATTGTCCCGCACCCCGGTGCGCGAGGCTATCGCGGAACTGGTGGCCGAGATGCTGTTGCAGCGCTCGGGCACCAACCGCGTGTTCGTGCCGGTCTGGTCGGACGAGGACGAGGAAGAGCTGTTCACCTTGCGCGCAATGCTCGAAAGCCATTGCGCCACGCGCGCCGCGCGGCTCATTACCGACGAACAGATCGCCGAGCTCAAGGTCCATTGTGATTTCATCGACGACGCGATCTCGGCCCCCGACGGTCCGGACGTCTCCGGATTTGTCGAGGGCAACCGCCATTTCCACGCCGTCATCCTCGCGGCTGCGCAATCGGACCGGCTGGCCCAGCTGATGAAGTTCGTCGTCAGCCAGATCGTCGTGCACCGCACGGCGGAACAGTATAGCCGGGCGGACATGGAGCAGAGCCAGCGCGACCATCGTGACCTCGTCAGCGCATTCGAGATGCGTGACGAGGACTGGGCGGGCGCAGTGGCAAACACGCATATCCGGCGCGCGGCCAACGCCTACCGCACGATGCGGCAGGGCAGCGAGGCAGCTCAGGCCGAGGCTTGAAGCACCCGCAATTCGGCCTCGGGCAGGACTTCGGTCTTTGCCTGGGCCATCAGTTCCTGCTTGCGCGCCAGCATCGCATCTCGCAGCGCGACCATGTCGAGGCCGGCTTCGCGTGCCTGCGAGAACATGCCTTCCGAGCGTGCTTCTTCCTCGTGGACATGGTGCTTGATCTCTTCGCTGAGCACCTTGACCTTGGCCTCGAAGAACTCGTCCTCCGGCGAAGTCACCATGATGTCGTTGATCAGCAGCTTTGCAGCATCATGCTCGACATAGGCCTCGGTATAGGTCTCTTCCTCGATCTTGCCCTTGAGGGCGGGGTAGAAGATCTCTTCCTCGATGATCGTGTGGATCTTCAGCTCGTTGCAGATCTGCAGAGCCAGCGCCTGCTTGCGGTCCGAGCGGGCGCTTTCGAACTTCTCGAACAGCGCCTCGACATTGCGGTGGTCGGCCTTGAGCAGGGCAATGGCATCGGTGAACTTCGCTTGAGCCATGGGTCTAAGTCCTTGAAAATGAGTCGGTTGATCGCTCAATCCTTCAAGGGCAGCGAATGTTCCGGAACCAACCTGTGTGCCTCGCGCTTGGCTTTTCATGACTGGACTTCGCACGCTGCCGCAACCGCACGAACGCTGGCCCGAGGTGCTGTGGCTGATCCGTCACGGCCAGAGCGCAGGCAACGTCGCGCGCGATGCCGCGGACGCTGCGGGCGACCTGCGCATTGCGCTCGACCATCGCGATGTCGATGTGCCGCTTTCCGCGCTCGGCTGCGAACAAGCCCGCGCCCTCGGGCACTGGTTCGCCAGTGGGGAAGAAGGTGCGCGGCCGGAGGTCATCCTGGCCAGCCCCTATGTCCGCGCCGTGCAAACGGCGGAGGTCTTTCGCGAGGCAGGGGGCTGTGATCCAGACTTGCGCATCTGCATCGACGAACGCCTGCGGGAAAAGGAGTTCGGCATCCTCGACGGGCTGACGACGCTTGGCATCCACCATTACCAGCCAGATCAGGCCGAGTTCCGCCGCGTGCTGGGCAAGTTCTACCACCGCCCTCCCGGGGGCGAGAGCTGGGTCGACGTGATCTTCCGCCTGCGCGCGCTGCTCGACACGGTCTCGCTGCACTACGCCGGCAAGCGCGTGATGATCGTCGCGCATCAGGTTGTCGTGCTGTGCATGCGCTACATCGTCGAGCATCTCTCCGAAGCGGAGATCCTTGCCATCGACAAGGCCGGCGACATCGCCAACTGTGCGATCACGCAATACCGGCTTGACCGTTCCGGCAGGGGCGACGGCGAACTCGTGCTCGATCATTACAATATGGTCGCGCCGATGGTCCGCGAAGGTACTGAACCGACCCGCGAGCCCGACCGCATGGTGGCGGCCCGTGGCTGAAGCGCGAACTCTCGACGGCGCGTGGTTGCGCCAGCATCCGTTGCCGCAGCCGCACGAGGAAAGCGACAAGAACGCGCGCGGTCGCGTGCTCGTTGTCGGCGGTTGCACCATGGTTCCGGGCGGGGTGCGCCTCACCGCCGAGGCCGCCCTGCGCGCTGGTGCGGGCAAGGTGCGCATCGCGACAGTCGAATCGACCGCGATAATGATCGGCATAGTGATGCCGGAAGTGGCCGTCCTGCCGCTGGCACCCGATCCCAAGGGCGAGATCGACGCCACCCGCACGAGTTTGGAACGAGAAGTGGACAAGAGCGATTGCCTGGTTCTAGGCCCCGCGATGAGCTGTGCGGAACAGGCCTCGGCGTTGGTCGGCAGGCTGATGCAGGCCGTGGATGAAACGCCACTGGTGCTCGACGCCGCAGCGCTCATGGCGATCTGCGATCATGCAGGGCGCTTGCGCGAGCGACGCTTACCGGCTGTCCTGACCCCCCACATCGGCGAGATTGCCGCGCTGCTCGGCGATGATGCCGACGCGATCGAGCAGGACCGCGCCGCCGCCGTGCGCCGTTGTGCCGAACGCTTCGGGTCCGTCGTCGTCCTGAAAGGTGCAGTCAGTCTGGTTGCGGCTCCTACAGGCGAGCTGTTCAGCTATAGCGGCGGCAACGTCGGATTGGCCACTGGCGGATCGGGCGACGTCATGGCGGGAATTGCCGCAGCCCTGCTGGCACGCGGAGCAGCGCCGCTTCAGGCAGCCTTGTGGTCCGTCTGGCTGCATGGCGAGGCCGGGCGCCGTTGTGCCGAAGCGATCGGCCCGCTGGGCTACCTTGCCAGTGAGCTTCTCGGCTTCATTCCGCGGGTGATGGAACGGGCTGCCTGAGCCGGTAGTCCTCGACCGGAACGCCGCCGATCACATGCTCCTGGATGATCCGCTCCAGCACGGGCGGGGTGCAGGAATGGTACCAGACATTGTCCGGGTAGACGACTGCGACCGGCCCGACCATGCACACCCGCAGACAGCCGACCTTGTTGCGCAGCACCCCTTGCGCCCCGCCGAGCTTCAGCTCGCCAAGGCGCTTCTTGAGGTAGTTCCACGCCTCGTCCCCTACGTCGCGCGGGGCGCACTTGTCCTTTTCCGGCCCGGCGCAGAGCAGGATGTGGCGCTGCGGATTGAACCCGCCGAGCTTTTCCAGGGCTATTTCAGCCAGAGCAATTTCAGCGGAATCGGGCGTCATTCGGCCTTGCCGTCCTTTTTCAACCAGCGGTTGAGCCAGTTGAACGAGGTCTGGTGCCACTGCAAAGAGTTCTTGGGCTTGAGCACCCAGTGGTTCTCGTCCGGGAAGACCAGCAGTTCGGAAGGGACGCCGCGACGCTGCAGCGCCGTAAATGCGGCCAGGCCTTGCGTATAGGGAATGCGGAAGTCCTTCTCGCCCGTGATCACCAGCATCGGCGTCTTCCACTTGACGACGTGGTTGACCGGGTTCCACTTCTCGAACTCTTGCGGAGCCTCGTAATAGGGGTGCCCGCCGTGCTCCCACTCGTCGAACCACAGCTCTTCGGTCTCGTAGGCCATGGCGCGGGCATCGAACACACCGTCATGCTGCACGAGGCACTTGAAGCGGTCCGGCCATACGCCGGCGATCCAGTTCATCATATAGCCGCCATAGGAAGCACCTGCCGCGCACGCATTGTTGCCGTCGATCTGCCCATCGAGCGCGATCGCAGCGGCAAAGCCCTTCTGCAGGTCTTCCAGTGGCTTGCCGCCCCACTGGCGGTTGATGGCGTCGGTAAAGGCCTGGCCATATCCGGTGGAACCGTGGAAATCGACCGAGACGATGGCGTAACCCTGGCTCGCCCAGACGCGCGGATTCCAGCGGTTGGACCAGCTATCGTTGTACGACCCCTGCGGCCCGCCGTGGACGAACAGGACCGACGGCATCCTGCCCTTGATCCAGCTCGGCTTGGTGATCTGGCCCCAGACCGTATCGCCATCCGCGCCCTTGAAGCTGAACCGCTGCGTGACGACCGGCGCGCGCTGGGCCAGCGCCGAAGTGGCAACGTCGGTCAGCCGCATTCCGGCCTTGCCCGGCTTGCCGATAAACAGTTCGGCCGGAGCATCGATCGAATCGCGGGTATAGACCAGGCGGCCGTCCTTGAGGGGCACGACATTGCCGATGTGCCCTTCGCGGCCAGGGTTGAGGACGAGGCGGGTGACCTTGCCGTTTAGCGGATCGATGCGGAACGCGGGCGTATCAAGGACATCCTCTGCCGTCGCGATGAGGGCCTTGCTGTCCGGCGTCCACGTCAGCGAGGCGACCGAGCGATCCCAGCCGCCGGTCAGTTCGCGTTTCTCGCCGGTCTGCAGGTTGATGAGGTGGACGACCAGACGGTCCGCCTCGTAACCGGGGCGCGCCATTGCGGCATAGGCCAGCCACTTGCCATCGGGCGAGGGGGCGGGGGTGTTGTCGGTGGCCTTGTTGGCTTCCGTGAGGTTCTTGGGGGCCGTGCCGTCCAGGCTGGATTGCCAGATGTCGAGATTGGTCGAAGTCGGCTCGTTGCGGTCTGCCTGCCGCGCGACGAAGAACAGCGATTGCGAATCCGCGGCCCAGGCGACGTCTTCGCCGCCGCCGAAGGGCTTGCCCGGGCTGTCGCCGGTGAGCGTCCCGACGGGGCCATCGGCAGCCTTGCCATCGCCGACGACCTTGCCATCGGCGTCGAGATCGAAGGCAAAGACCCGGCTGTAGTTGCCGGGCGTTTCCCACGCGTCCCAGTGGCGCACGAAGCCCGCACCGTCCTTGTAATGACGGCCTGTGCCAGGTCCTGGGAGGGCGGTGTTGCCGTCGCTGTCGCAGCCGAAGGTCGGGCAATCGCGTGCGATATCGCCCCACACGGCGACGCGTTTGCCATCGGGAGACAATTCGAACCCGGATACCTCTGCCTTGAAGGCAGTGACCTGGGTCGTCACGCCCGAGGCGACGTCCACTTTCCAGACCTGCGTCGTCTCGGCTTCACCGACCTTGCGGTCTGAAAGGTAGTAGAGGGCGCCGTCGGCGGCGAAGGCAGGATCGCTGGCGCTGCCGCCGGTGTCGACGCGGCGCGGCTGGCCCCTGCCGTCGGCACTGCGCACCCACAATGTCGGCGTGCGTTTGTAACTGCCCGGATCGGTGGTGGTGACGATATAGGCCACTGTCTTGCCGTCGGGCGAAACCGCCGTGCCGCCAAGGCGGCTGAGCGTGACCAGATCCTGCGGGGAGAACGGCGCCCCCTGCTGGGCGGAAGCGGGTGCGGCATAGACGACAGCAAGCGGAGCGACCGCCAGCAACAGCGAGTTGGTTTTCATGGAAACCGGATTAGCGCCGTAAGCCTACGGCGCAAACCGCAAAATCAGCCGCGCCTGATTACCCGCGCTTACCCGCGATGCGCGCGATTTCAGCCGCGACCATCTTTTCGACCATGGCGGGCAGGTTCCTGTCGAGCCATTCGGCCAGCATCGGCTTGAGCAGTTCGCGCACCAGCCCTTCGAGCGAGGTCTCGCCCGAGCGCACGATCTGTGGCGCAACACCCGGCTGCGCCAGCATCGAAAGCGCCGCCAGCGATTCGCGCATCGAGGCGGCTGCCGCGTCGGCGATCAGGCCGCCCGCAGGCTCGGCCTCGTCCTCCTCGGCAGGGTCGGTCAGTTCGAGCACGTCCGGGCGCGGGGCGGGCTTGGGCTGCAGGCGCGCCTGCGCCTCGGCCTTGTTGTCGCGCGCGATCACTTTCTTGATCGATTCGAGGATTTCCTCGACGGACGGTTCACCGGCCTGACGCATCGCAACTTTTACCCCCAAATGCCCCTGCTGCACCGATTCTCTCAAGGAAGCGGCGTTTGCGGAATTGTCGCATCCTGCGCGGGCGTGTCAACGGTGCGCGTCGACACCGCCGCAGGCTTGGGATCGCGGTCCCAGTCCCAGAAGCGCCCCTTCACGCGGTCATAGTTGATCTGCGGATCATACAGCGCGCCGCCATCGAGGCCGAGGTCATTGGCATCGGCCTTGCCCATTGCCGACAGCAGGTTGAACCCGGCGACATAGGCATTGCGCCGCGCGGCCACGAGTTGCACCTGCGCGCGCAGCAGTTCCTGCTCGGCATCGAGGATGTTGAGGATAGTGCGATTGCCGACGGTGTTCTCGGCACGGACGCCCTCGAGGCTCAGCGCCGCAGCATCGACTGCGGTCTGGTTCATCGCGATGATCTCGTTGGCGGCAAGCCAGGAAGCGTAGGCCGAGCGAACGGTGGCGATGACCTCGCGCTCGACGCCGATTTCCTGCTCGAGCGTGGCAGTTTCACGCGCCTGCGCCTGACGGGTCTGCGCGGCAGGTCCGCCGCCCTGATAGAGCGGAATCGAGACGCTGACACCGGCCTGGGCGGTGGTGTTCGCCTGCTGCAAGGTCTGGCTCGAACCCTGGAAAGTCCCCTTGAAGGCCTGACGGCTGCCGTTCGTGGAGAGCGATACCGTGGGCAGCTTTGCCGCGTCGGCAACCTTCACGTCAAAGGCAGCGGCCTTGCTCCGCTCGCGCGCGGCCATGAGATCGGGATTGTTTTCGAGTGCGAAGTCGACGGCATCATCCGGATTGGCAGGAAGGCCGGGCAGCGGCGGCGGAGGCTGCAGATCGGTTGGCGCCTTGCCGACAACCTGAATATACCGCTCACGGCTGGCGATCAGGTTGGCCTGTGCGGTGCGCAGATCGCCACGGGCGAGAGCGAGGCGCGAGTTGGACTGGGCAACGTCCGTGCGGGTCACGTCGCCGATCTCGAAGCGGTCGCTGGTGGCCTTGAGGTTCACTTCCAGAACCTCGACGTTGCTCTTGTTGAGCCCGACGATCGCGGAATCGCGGATCACGTCCATGTAGGCCGCCACGACTTGCGAGAACACGCCCGACTCGGTGGCGCGGAGGTCTTCCTGCCCGGCTTCGACGCGCGTCTTGGCGGCACGGATTGAATTCTTGACCGATCCGCCGGAATAGACTGGCACCCCGAGGCTCAGGTCGACGCTGTTCGACCAGTCCGTGATCAGGAACGAATTGGGGTTGGCGCGCAGCACTTTCGTGTAGCTGGCCTGCCCCTGCAAGCTTGGCAAGCCGCGGGCGCGGGCCAGTGGCACGCCTTCGTCGGTCGCCCGCTGCGTCGCGCGTGCGGCCTGAAGCGTGGGATTGGTGTTGTAGGCGCTGGTCAGCGCCTCGCGCAGGTCATCGGCCAGAGCGGGAGTGACAGCGAGGCTTGCGGCGCTGGCCGCCAGAATGAGGCGTAGCGCCTTGCCGGTGGCCATGGGGCTCAGAAGCTCCACGTCTTCGGTGCGGCAAACTCTGCCAGAACGGCGAAATCGGCCTCGGCAAGCGGGGTGGCGACCACCTTGCCCAAGGCCTTGCGAGCCATGGCGAGGCGGGTGACGCCACGATCCGCGATGCCGGTGACGATCCGGCCATCTTCGGCCAGCAGTCCAGCGAGCGAGTCCGGCAGCACTTCGGCGGCGCCATCGATCAGGATCAGCGAATACGGCCCGCCCTGAGCCGACGCCAGCGATTCGGCGCGGGTCACGCTGTCGGCAAGCTGCGCGGCCAGAGCCGCGAGGTAGCCGTTCGGAGAGATCACGAGGACGTTATCCTCGCGCCCGGTCTGCGCCGCTTCGAGCATCTGGCCGTAAGTCAGCGCCGGGGAGAGCGAGCGACCACCCCCGAGTGGAACCGCCCGGTCGATGTAGGCAACCGCGCGTCGTTCCGCAGGGACGAAGTCCTCGCGCGGCACGGCGTTGAAAGCATTGAGGATTGCCGGCGAATTGACGCCGCTCACGCGAAGCTGGCTATCGATCATCGCACGACGGGCAACCAGCATTTCATCCGCTGCCGGGCGATCTTCAACCACGGTCATTCGAAACCCTCATATTCGCTAGGGGCTTCCACCCGCACCCGGGGAAGCCTGAATGTTGCCAAGTGCCTGTAGATTATCGATCTGCTGTTTCCAAGGGATTTGCTTGTCGCAAATTGCCGCGTAATGCGCCCCACGAAACCAAGGCCTCTGGAGGGAGTCGGCAACATGGCAGAAATGGTCACGATCCGGGAAGCGGACCTTATCGAGAGCGTCGCAGACGCTCTGCAGTACATCAGCTACTTCCACCCGATGGACTACATCCGCGCGCTGGGCGAGGCCTACAAGGCCGAACAGGGCCCGGCGGCCAAGGACGCGATTGCGCAGATCCTCACCAACAGCCGCATGTGCGCCGAGGGCCACCGGCCGATCTGCCAGGATACCGGCATCGTCAACGTCTTCATCGAATGGGGGCAGGACTGCCGCCTCGAATCCGACATGAGCCTGCAAGACGTGGTCGATGAAGGCGTACGCCGCGCCTACAACAACCCCGACAACAAGCTGCGCGCCTCGGTGCTGGCCGACCCTGCCTTCACCCGCCGCAACACCCGCGACAACACGCCCTGCGTACTCCACGTCGAGATGGTCAAGGGCAACAAGGTCACGGTCGACGTCGCGGCCAAAGGCGGCGGCTCGGAAAACAAGTCGAAGTTCAAGATGATGAACCCTAGCGAGAACATCGTCGACTGGGTGATCGAGATGCTGCCGCAGATGGGCGCCGGCTGGTGCCCGCCCGGCATGCTCGGCATCGGCATCGGCGGCACAGCAGAACATTGCGTGCTGCTCGCCAAGAAGGCGCTGATGGAGCCGATCGACATGGCCCAGCTCAAGGAGCGCGGCCCGCAGACCGATATCGAGCGCATGCGCATCGAGATCTTCGACAAGGTCAACGCGCTCGGCATCGGCGCGCAGGGGCTGGGCGGTCTTTCGACGATCCTCGACGTCAAGATCATGGACGCGCCGTGCCATGCTGCGGGCAAGCCGGTGGCGATGATTCCCAACTGCGCCGCCACCCGCCACGCCCACTTCACGCTCGACGGTTCGGGTCCGAGCTATCTTGAACGTCCGAAGCTCGACGAATGGCCCCAGGTCCACTGGGCGCCGGATTCGGCGGCCAAGCGCGTCAATCTTGATACCCTGACCCAGGCCGAAGTCGAAGGCTGGAAGGCGGGCGATCGCCTGCTGCTGAACGGCAAGATGCTGACCGGTCGCGATGCCGCGCACAAGCGCATCAAGGACATGCTGGCCAAGGGTGAGGAACTGCCGGTCGATTTCAAGGGCCGCGTGATCTACTATGTCGGCCCGGTCGATCCGGTGCGCGATGAAGTCGTCGGCCCGGCTGGCCCGACCACTGCCACGCGGATGGACAGCTTCTCGGACACCATGCTCGACCTCGGCCTGCTGGCAAGCGTCGGCAAGGCCGAGCGCGGCCCCGCTGCCACCAAGTCGATCGCCAATCACAAGAGTGCCTATCTGATGGCTGTGGGCGGCGCGGCCTATCTTGTCGCGCGCGCGATCAAGGAAGCTAGGGTGGTCGGGTTCGAGGACCTCGGCATGGAAGCGATCTACGAATTCACCGTCGAGGACATGCCGGTCACCGTTGCGGTCGACAGTTCGGGTGAAAACGTTCACCAGGCCGCACCGCTGGTGTGGAAGAAGAAGATCGCGGACGAAGGCCTGTTGCCTGTTTGAGGGTAGGAAAGCCCATCCGGGCTATCCTTGACGGCACCGGCCCGCCCCCGCCCGGCCACCCGTTCACGGTACTCTCGTGGGTGGCCGGGCGGGGGAGCGGCCCGGTGCCGCAAGCCTTTGACGGATGTCAGAGGCGCACCCGATAAATTCCATGAACGCCTTATGCCGCCCGACCGCCGTTATGGCGTGTCGGGCGGTTCGCGTTTAGGGTCGGCGGGATGACGTCGTCGCAAATCGATCCCGGTATCCCCCGCGTTCCGGCCCGGCAGGTGATCCTGTCGGCCGTGGCGTTGTGGCTGTGCTACTTCCTTCTGATCACGGTCCGCGGGCTGGTGGTGGAGCTGGGTGATTTTACCGATCTGCTCTGGCGCCGTGCGCTGGTAACCTTCGCCGGCATTGTCGTCACGGTTGCCTGCTGGCCACTGCTCCGCCGCTTCGATGCGCGCCCCCTTGCCACGCGCGTTGCCGCAGCCCTGGTCATCATGCTGCCTGCAGCACTCGCTCTGGCAGCGGTAAACCAGTGGGCCTTTGCTCCGGTCGAGAAGCGCATGATCGAGCGGATCAGCACCACTCCGGGGCAGCAGGAAAACGGTGAGGCGACGACGACGACCCAGACCACCGTGACCACCGGCCAAGGCAAGCCCGGGGTGAAGATCCGCCACGACATGGCCGGCAACGTCCTGGTCGACGTGCTTGACGAAGGGTTCATCCCTCCGGCGCCACCCGAGCCCGACTTGCCGGAACCGCCGCCCCAACCGGAGATCCCCCCCGCTCCCAAGGCCGCTCCGTCGATGGAGCCCTTGCTCAGCGCTGAGGACATTGCCGAGCTGCGCAAGGTCGGCGACGAAGCGACGATCCAGGCGCTCAAGAACTTCGGCATCAAGCAGGACGCCGATGGCAGCATGGTCATTTCCCAGCCCGGCCTGTTTGTCCGCCAATATGCCGATGGACGCTCGGAAGTGCGAACCGGGGGCAAGGTCTACACCGTCGACGAGGACGGTGAGGTCGAGAGCATCAGCAACGCAGCAGAACCGCCGGCCTCGGCAGCTTCGGCGGCGCCCCCGGCACCACCAGTCCCGCCGATGCTGTCCGCCGCGGAAAGGGAGAAAATCCGCGAAACGGCCCGCCGCGAGGCTGACAAGGCTCTCAGGAGGGCGCAAGCGGCACGAAAGCTGGCGCTGGAGAAGGCACAGGCCGTGCGGGCACGTGAGGTCGCCACAGCCCGGACAGCTGCTGAGCAGCGGAAAGCGGAATCAGCCAGGGCAGGGGATGAAAAGGTGGCAAACGCGCCGCAGCCAAGCCCGTCCGAGACTGTTACTGAAGACCTGCGCGGTCCCGATCATGTCACCATCATTCGCCAGACGGTGGAGAATGAAGGGCTCTGGCGTCAGCTGACCGATGTGGCGCTTGGCCGCTACTTCCTGCTGATTGCCTGGGCTGCGCTCTATCTTGCGCTCGGCAATGGCGAACAGCTGCGCGCGGCGGAGTATCGCGAAGGGCAATATGCGCGGGCTGCGAAAGCTGCCGAGCTGCGGTCGCTGCGTTATCAGGTGAACCCGCACTTCCTGTTCAACACGTTGAATTCCCTGTCGGCTTTGGTCATGGTCGGGCGAACCGAACAGGCCGAGCGGATGATCCAGTCAATCTCGCGTTTCTATCGCCACAGCCTTGCCGGCGACCCCACGGCAGACATGCCACTGGAAGACGAGATCGCCTTGCAGCGCCATTACCTCGACATCGAAGCGGTGCGCTTTCCAGAGCGTTTGCGCTGCGAGTTCGACATTCCGGACGATCTGATGACCGCCTGCGTACCGGGCATGATCCTGCAGCCGCTGGTCGAAAATTCGATCAAGTATGCTGTCTCGACCACCATCCGACCAGTGACCATCCGCATCACCGCCCGCGAGGCCGGGGGCTTTCTCATCCTGACGGTGGCGGATGACGGACCTGGTGAGGGCTTTGCCAATGGTGGTACCGGCATCGGCATCGCCAATGTCAGAAGCCGGCTTGCTGCCCGTTTCGGTGAGGATGGAGCCGGCGTGGAAAGCGGGCCGCTTCCCGCTGGCGGTTATGCAACGGTGCTGACCATGCCGGTCGTCCGGAACGAGTGCTGAGGGGACTTGAGTTGCGCACGCTGATTGTTGACGACGAACCGCTGGCTGTCGAGCGGATGCAGATCCTGTGCGCGCGTATACCGGCGTTGCAGGTGGTGGGGACGGCCAGCGATGGCGCTGCAGCCCTGCGCCTGATCGAAGCGCTCAATCCCGATCTCGTCCTGCTCGACATGACCATGCCCGAGGTCGATGGGCTCGGCGTGGCGAGGGCGCTGGCGGGACTGGCCAACCGGCCTGCGGTCGTGTTCGTAACGGCGCATGACGATTTTGCGGTCGAGGCATTTGATTGCGATGCCGTGGACTACGTGCTCAAACCTGTCGCGCAGGAGCGGCTGGAGCGGGCGGTAGAGCGCGCGCAGACGCGCCGCAGCACGTCGGCCGAAGCGACTCAGGCACCGGAAAAGACGCCGAGCGAGTGGATCGAGGAGTTCTGGGTGCCGCACCGCTCCGAACTGATCCGCGTCGCCGCGTCGGACCTCGAACGGATCGATGCCGAGCGTGACTATGTCCGGCTCCACGCGGGACAGCGCAGTTACATGATGCTTCATACCATTGCGGGGCTCGAAGCGCGCCTCGATCCCGATCGGTTCATCCGCCTGCACCGTTCGACCATCGTTCGGCGCGACCGTATCGCCGGGCTCAAGCACGATGGCCTTGGCGTGTGGTCCGCCGAACTGGTCGATGGCTCGGTCCAGCGGATTGGCCGCACCTATCTCGCGCGGGTCAAGGCCATGGCGGGGCGCTAAGCGGCTAGCTCTTGTAAAGCGCGTCCACCCGCGCGCCGTAGCGCTCCCGGATCTTGTGGCGGCGGATCTTGAGGCTCGGCGTCATCTCGCCATTGTCGATGCTGAAGGCCTCGTCGGCAAAGGTGAACTGGCGGACCTTCTCGATCACCGACAGGTCCTTGTTCACCCGGTCCACCGCCGCGCGGATCGCATTCCTGAACGCTGGCAGGTCCTGCAATTCCTTGAAGTCGAAATGTTCGCCCTGCGCGCGGGACCACTCCAGCGCCCATTCCGGATCGGGCACGACCAGGCCGACGATGTAGGGCCGCTTGTCGCCAGAAACCATCGCCTGCGCGATCTCCGGCTGCAGCGTCAACATGCCCTCGATCTTTTGCGGAGAGACGTTGTCGCCCTTGTCGTTGACAATCATGTCCTTCTTGCGGTCGGTGATGACGATGCGGCCCTTATCGTCGAGATGGCCGATATCACCGGTGTGCAGCCAGCCCGCATTGGGGCCTTCGGGCGGTATCGCGCGCGCGGTCTCGGCATCGTTGTGCCAGTAGCCGTGCATGACAAGCTCGCCCTTGACGAGGATCTCGCCGTCTTCGGCGATCTTCACCTCGACGCCCTTCATCGGCGGGCCGACGGTGTCCATCTTCAGGCCGACCTTTGGCCGATTGCACGAGATCACCGGCCCCGCTTCGGTCTGGCCGTAGCCCTGCAGCATGGTCAGCCCCATGGCATCGAAAAACACGCCGACGTCAGGGTTGAGCGGCGCGCCGCCCGAAACCATCGCCTTCATCCGCCCGCCAAAGCGCGCGCGGATCTTCGGGCGCAGGGTTCGCTCCAGGATCAGGTTCATCGGAGCATCGATGATCCGCCCTTTGCCGGCCGCCTTGCGTCCGCCGATGGAAAGGGCGCGGTCCATCAGGTAGTTCGCCACCTTCCCCTGCTTCTCCACCTGCTTCATGATCCGCGTGCGCAGCACTTCGAACAGGCGCGGCACCACCACCATTATCGTCGGGCGAACTTCCTCGATGTTCGAGGCGAGCTTTTCGAGGCCTTCGGAATAGTAGATCTGGGCACCCATGCCGATCGGCAGGTACTGGCCGCCGGTATGCTCGTAGGCGTGGCTCAGCGGCAGGAACGAGAGAAACACTTCCTCCCCCCAACCGAAATCGTTGGCGAGAATCTCCGCCGCACCCTCGACATTGCACAGGATCGAACCGTGATGCAGGCGCACGCCGCGCGGGGAACCACCGGTGCCGCTGGTGTAGATGATGCAGGCCAGGTCATCGCGGCCCATGGTCCTGAGCCGCTCGTCCACGGCCGCCCGCGCCGCTGTTCCATCGCCGCTGGTCATCGACTGCCACTCGTGGAATGCCAGTTTGCCGGCCTGCATCTGGCGTAGCGGTTCCATCCCGATCACATGCTCGACGCAAGGCGCGGAAAGAGCCGCCGGCAACAGCGGCTGCGAAAGCTTCGCGGTCGAGACAATCACGGCCCGCGCACCGGAATTCTCGAGGATGTGCAGGTGATCACGCTCGGTATTGGTGATGTAGGTCGGCACGGTGACAAGGCCTGCCGCCATGATCGCATGATCGGCGATGCACCATTCCGGGCGGTTCTCCGATACCAGCGCCACCCGATCGCCCGGATTGAGCCCGAGCCCGCGCAGCGCCTCCGCCAGGACACAGACCTGCCGCGTCGCTTCAGTCCAACTCAGCGAGTTCCAATTGCCCTTGCTCTTGGCCCACAGAAACGGACCGTCCCCGCGCTTTGCCGCACGGTCGAGGAACATCGAAACGAGATTGGGAAACCCTGCGAAATCGGAAAGCAGCACGTCTTGACCCTCGCCCCTTCTGGCATGGCGGAGCAATCACCGCCTGCCGGTTAACGGGAACCTAGTGGCCTCGTTCCGTCACGGCAACCGCGCACGCCAGTCTGTTCCCCAATGGTCACGAACGCCGCATCAAGCCGCTCAAGGGGCGACGGCCGCGCCCTCGCTGCGGGGATCAGCTGCGCCCCGCCAACGGTCGCCAACGCGCTCTATGGCATTGGCCTTGAAAGACGGTGGCCGCGCCAGAACTTGCGCATGGCCAAGCTGCTGCAAGGTCGGGATCATCGCTTCAAGGCTCGTGCCCTTCTCGACGAAGACCATGTCGCCGCCCGGCGCAAAGATCACCGGCAGCGCAATCGCGTCGCGGGCCGAGAGGTTCCAGTCGAGCACGCCAATGATCGCCTTGGCCACTTGCGCGGGGATCGTCACGCCACCGGCCGCGCCGATGGCAAGGCGCAATTTGCCGTCCGGCCCATAGATCAGCGTCGGCGACATCGAACTGCGCGGTCGCTTTCCCGCCTCAATGCGATTGGCGGTCGGCTTGCCGTCCTTGTCCGGCACGATGTTGAAATCGGTCAGCTCGTTGTTGAGATAATAGCCGCCCACCATCAGACCCGACCCGAACGGACCTTCGATGGTCGATGTATAGCTTGCGGCATTGCCCCAGCGATCGACCGCCACGAAGTGCGTCGTGCCGTTCTCTTCCTGCGGATCGGCCTTGGCGAAGGCCAACCTGGCTCCCGGCGGGGTGCCCGGCGTCACGAGTCCGAGCGATGTGGTTTCGGAAATCAGGGCCGAGCGCGAGGCGAGATAGGCAGGATCGGTCAGCCCTGAGACCGGGACCGAAACGAAATCGCTGTCGGCCAGATACTGGTCGCGGTCAGCATAGGCGAGGCGCTGCGACTCCGCGATCAGGTGCCATGAAACCGGGTTGGCTGGCCCGAGCGCCTTCATGTCGAAGCGTTCGAGCTGCTTCAGGATGGCGAAAACGGTGGTCGCGCCCGAGGAAGGCGGCCCCATTCCGCAGATGCGCCAGACGCGATACTGGCCGCAGACAGGCGGCCGGGCGATGGCCCTGTATCCAGCGATGTCGGCTGTCGTCATCGGTGATGGATTGCGCGGCGCCGTGCCCACCTTGGACGCAATCAGGGTGGCGTTCTCGCCTGCATAGAAGCTGTCGGCACCGCGTGCTGCAACCGTTTCGAGTGTGGCGGCCAGCGCAGGGTTGCGCACAAGTGTGCCGACCGCGAGCGGCTGCCCGTCCGAGCCATAGTACAAGGCACTTGCCTCCGGATCGAGCGCGCCGGTGCGGCTGGCCGCAGCCAGGATGGTCCGCAGGCGCGGCGTGATCTCAAACCCTTCGCGGGCCAGGCGGATCGCCGGCTGGAACAGTGTTCGCCACGACAGCCTGCCTTTGCCGTTATGCGCCAGCGCGGCGAGTCGCAAGTTCCCCGGCACGCCGACGCTGCGACCACCCGGTATTGCGTCGCGGTAAGCCAGCGGCTTGCCATCGGCATAGAACCACTGAGGAGTCGCCGCCTTCGGAGCCGTTTCGCGGCCATCGATCGTCTCGACCTGCCCTGCAGCATCGCCCAGCACGAGGAAGCCGCCGCCACCGATGCCGGAACTCTGCGGTTCTACCACGGTCAGCGCCAGCATGGTGGCTATGGCAGCGTCGGTTGCGCTGCCACCAAGGCGGAGCATCTGCACGCCAGCTTCGGCAGCGCGCGGATCTGCAGCGGACACGAGGCCCGCGCTGTCCACCGGGATACCATCTGCCGCAGCCGCCAGCGGCGCCGTTCGAGGTGGAGCAACTGTCGCGCTGGGTGGCGGAACGCAGCCGCTGACGAGCAATGCAGCGAGCGGCGTGGCCAAGCTGGCGGATTTAAGGAGGCGGGGGACTGACATGCCCCCTTGCTATTCGGTGCCGACCGCCTCGGCAATGGACGTCATGCCGGCTTCGCGGACCTTCCGTTCAAGTCCTGCGACCAGGCGCCTGGCAAGACCGGGGCCCTCGAAGACCATTGCGCTGTAGATCTGGATCAGGCTGGCACCGGCCCGGATGCGGGCCCAGGCATCATCAACCGTTGCAATACCGCCCACGCCGATCAGGGGAATCGCGCCGCCACTTGCCTTGCGGAAATCGCGCAGACGCTGCAGCGCAAGTTCGCGCAGCGGTTCGCCCGAGAGGCCGCCAGCTTCCCCGGCATGGGCCGAGCGCAAAGCCGGCCGGGTAATCGTGGTATTCGAAACGATCAATGCGGCGAGCCGCTTTTCAAGAGCGATGCGGCAGATCGCATCGATGTCCGACGGTTCGAGATCGGGTGCAAGCTTCAGGAAGATCGGCACGTTCATGTTGCCGCGAGCCTCGATCACGCCGTCGAGCAGAGCCGAAAGGGCACCTTCATCCTGCAGCGCCCGAAGGCCCGGCGTGTTGGGCGACGAGATGTTGACGGTGAGATACGATGCCAGCGGGGCCATCAGCCGGGTCATCTGAGCATAGTCGGCAATGCGGTCGGCCGAATCCTTGTTTGCGCCGATGTTCACGCCAACGATGCCCGGCAGTCCGTGCTTGCCCGTCTCACGGCGTCGGATCAGGCGGTTGGTCACGGCCTGCGCGCCTTCGTTGTTGAAGCCCATCCGATTGATCACGGCCCGATCTTCGATCAGGCGGAACAGCCGCGGCTTGGGATTGCCTTCCTGCGGCAGGGGCGTGACCGTGCCCACTTCGACAAAGCCGAACCCCAGCCCGAGCATGGCGTCGGGCACTTCGGCGTTCTTGTCGAACCCCGGGGCCATGCCCAGCGGGTTGGGGAAGGCGATGCCGGCGATGCGCTGGGCGAGATTGGGCGTGGGGGCCAGTCTGCCCGAAGGCGGATTGATCGCGAGTGCGCGGATGGTCAGGCGATGCGCAGGTTCGGCAGGGATCCGGAAAATCAGGGGGCGCAGCAGCGAATATGGCGTCACGGGCAAACGGTTCCGGGTTCTGCGAATGGTGAAGGTCGAATCGGGGGCAATTCCGATGCGCCATGCCGCCGGACCACCCCGGCGAGTCTTTGCGACGTTATCTTCTGTCGGCCAAGCCTGTTCTTCTCGAATCTGACAGCAATTGTAATTGATTGCGCTTGGTATGTTGCGCATTTGCCACCGGAATTGTCGAATCCATACAATTCTCTGCAAGGGCTTCTGCTTAGTAAGGCGCTGCGACCCGAAGGGCTCGGTGCAGTTATGCAACGAGTTCTCGACTTTGAGGCGGCCGATGACCCATTGGGCTCGGCCGCCCTTTTTTTGCCGCCCATTTTTTTCCGCTCTCTTTTTGGACGAGCGCCCGCTTGTGCAGGGAAGGCACCGCGCCTAGATAACCGGAGTGATTCGGTCCGATTTGCGCGGGCCGCAACCGGGACCCTTGCAGATGCGCCTTTCGAGCATGGCCGATTACGCCGTTGTCACGATGACCGCCGCTGCGCGCCATTGCGGGCAGAGCCGCGTCTGTGCGCAACAACTCGCCGATGAAACCGGCCTGCCGGCGCCGACCGTGCAGAAGCTGGTCAGCAAGCTTTCGGCCGCAGGGCTGCTGAAGTCTGTCCGTGGAGCGCGCGGCGGGCTGAAGCTGGCACGCCCGGCAGCAGCTATCACTTTGGCCGATATCGTCGAAGCCGTGGAAGGCCCCATTGCGCTCACGCCCTGCAGCGAGCATGGGCGCCATGATTGCACGCTGGAATCCGCGTGCACCGTCCGTCCGCACTGGCCTGCCGTCGATGCCGCATTGCGCGGCGCGCTGGCGGGCATACCGCTCACCCAATTGTCCCGTCCTGCCGCAGCGGTGACGGAGGTTATGGCATGACCGAGAACGTCGAAATCAAGGATCAGGCCGCGCGCGAGGCCGCCGCAAAGGTCGCCGAGTACGAGCACGGCTGGTCGTCCGATATCGAGCAGGAGTACGGGCCCAAGGGCCTGTCCGAGGACACCGTCCGCTACATCTCGGCCAAGAAGGACGAGCCGGAGTGGATGCTCGAATGGCGCCTCAAGGCCTATCGCCACTGGCTGACCATGCCCACGCCCGATTGGGCGAAGCTGAATATCCCGCCGATCGACTATCAGGACGCCTATTACTGGGCCGCGCCCAAGGCCAAGCCCAAGCTCGGCAGCCTTGACGAGGTCGATCCCGAGATCCTGCGCGTCTATGAAAAGCTCGGCATTCCGCTGGAAGAACAGAAGGTGCTCGCCGGTGTCGAAGGCGCGCGCAAGATCGCGGTCGATGCGGTGTTCGACAGCGTCAGCGTCGCCACCACCTTCCGCAAGGAGCTGGAAGCGGCAGGCGTGATCTTCCGCTCGATCTCCGAGGCGATCCGCGAATATCCGGACCTCGTGAAGAAGTGGCTCGGCAAGGTCGTGCCGATGCACGACAACTACTTTGCCACGCTCAATTGCGCGGTCTTCTCCGACGGCACCTTCGTCTACATCCCCGAAGGTGTGCGCTGCCCGATGGAGCTCTCGACCTATTTCCGCATCAACGCGGAAAACACGGGTCAGTTCGAACGCACCCTGATCGTCGCCGACAAGGGCAGTTACGTCTCCTACCTCGAAGGCTGCACCGCCCCGCAGCGCGATGAAAACCAGCTTCACGCCGCCGTCGTGGAACTCGTCGCGCTCGATGACGCCGAGATCAAATACTCGACCGTCCAGAACTGGTATCCCGGTGACGCGGAAGGCAAGGGCGGCATCTACAACTTCGTCACCAAGCGCGCGCTGTGCCAGGGTGCCCGCTCCAAGGTCTCGTGGACGCAGGTCGAAACCGGCTCGGCGATAACTTGGAAGTATCCGTCCTGCGTCCTGAACGGCGAGGATTCGGTGGGCGAGTTCTACTCGGTTGCCGTCACCAACAACTACCAGCAGGCCGATACCGGCACCAAGATGATCCACAACGGCAAGGGGTCGCGCTCGACGATCGTGTCGAAGGGTATCTCTGCGGGCAAGTCGAACAACACCTATCGCGGCCTCGTCCGCGTGGCCCCGCAGGCCGAAGGTGTGCGCAACTTCACGCAGTGCGACAGCCTGCTGCTCGGCGCAGAATGCGGCGCGCACACCGTGCCCTATATCGAAGTGCGCAACCCCAGCGCCACGATCGAACACGAAGCCACCACCAGCAAGATCAGCGACGACCAGCTGTTCTACGCCATGCAGCGCGGCCTCGATCAGGAAAGCGCCGTCGCCCTGATCGTCAACGGCTTCGCCCGTGAAGTGCTGCAGCAATTGCCGATGGAATTCGCAGTCGAAGCGCAGAAGCTGCTGGGAATTTCGCTCGAGGGGAGTGTAGGGTGATGGGACAGCCTTTGGGGCGAACCACCAAAGAGGTCATGGCAGAGTGGGCACATGCAAACCTAAAGCCCGGGCAACTTTACACCAAAAACCAGATAGTGGATTGGTTCTTGGCGTTTTGCTCTGACTTTAAGAGGAGCACAGTCGCGACCCACGTCTACTCAATGTCCGTGAATGTTCCAAACCGAAGCTTGAATTATAGAAACGTCAAGCCCGGTTCCGGGCACGATTTGTTTTTTAAGGTAGACAATAAGTTTCGGCTTTGGGACCCTGCGACAGACCCCGCACCGGTCTATGTCGGCGACAGCCAAGTGTCTGCTGAGACCTACGACTTAGCCGCCGATGATCATGCCCAAGATGAACCAAACGAGTCGGGCGGTGGAGATACCTTTGCCCTTGAAAAAGACCTTCAGAACTATCTGGTCAAGAACCTTTCGAAGCTTGAGGGTGGGTTAAAACTGTACGTTTCTGATGGCGTGTCGGGAATAGAGTACAACGCGGGTGGACGCTTTATCGACATTCTTGCTGTCGACGCGGAAGGCCGGTTTGTTGTGATCGAGCTAAAAGTTTCGCGGGGGTATGACCGCGTGATTGGCCAGTTGCAGCGATATATGGCTTGGGTTGCCACGCATTTGGCCGATGGAGGCCAAGTGCGCGGGATGATCGTTGCTAGCGAAATTACCGAGGATCTTGTTCTGGCGACAAGCCTCATATCTGATCGAGTTAAGCTGTTTGAGTACAGCCTTTCCTTCCGCATTGCCCAGAAGGAACGGTAAAATGCATTCGGCTTTAGCCCTTAGCATATCTTCAGACCTCCCATTTCCATGCCGAGTTCGCTGATGAAGAAAACTCTTACCCTCCGCCCCGTCGGCGAACGTGCTGAAGCGCCCAAGATCCAGAAGAAGGGTCGCGGCTGGGCCATTTCCGGTTCGCGCCTCGATGCGATTCACGACATGGCGCGCGAAATGCGTCGCGAGCCGGATGAGGCACACCTCGCCCTGGCCGACGAACTCGCCAGGCAAGACCTCGGCAAGTACAAGTTCAAGCGCTACGCCGTGATCGGTTCGGCCATCGTCGATTTCGCGAGCCAGTCGCTGAAGCTGGTCGTCGCGCTTGACCGTGGCGATGCGCCGGAGCTTGAGCGCCGCCGCGATGCCAGTCTTGCCGAAGTCGGCATCAAGGTCATCCGCTATGATGCTGCCGAAGTACTCGGCGATCCTGAAGGCGCCTGCGCTGCAGTCCTGCGCGAGATGAAGGCCCGGTACGACGAGTTGCGCGCTGCCTCGCGTCCTTCGCGTCCGTCCTATTCGCGCTCCGGCGCCCGCCCGCAGCGCAGCCCCCATACCCGGGCTCGCGACTGAGAGAGATGACCATGCTCGAAATCCAGAACCTCCAGGCCACCGTTGCCGACAAGCCGATCCTCAAGGGTCTGTCGCTCACCATCAACGCGGGTGAGATCCACGCGATCATGGGGCCGAACGGCGCGGGCAAGTCCACGCTCGGCTACACGCTCGGCGGGCGGCCCGGCTACGAAGTGACCGGCGGCACCGCCACATTGGATGGCACCGACCTGTTCGAACTCGAACCGCATGAACGCGCGGCGGCGGGCCTGTTTCTCGGCTTCCAGTACCCGGTCGAGATCCCCGGCGTGTCCTTCGTCCAGTTCCTGCGCGAATCCGCCAATGCCCAGCGCAAGGCTCGCGGCGAGGCACCGCTTTCGGGGGGCGAATTCCTCAAGCTGGCCAAGGAGAAGGCGGGCCTGCTGCGCATGGACATGGACATGCTCAAGCGCCCGGTGAACGTCGGCTTTTCGGGTGGTGAGAAGAAGCGCGCCGAAATGGTCCAGATGGGCATTCTCGATCCCAAGATCGCCATCCTCGATGAAACCGATTCCGGCCTCGACATCGACGCCCTGCGCATCTGCGGCGAAGGCATCAACGCGATCATGCGCAAGCCCGACAAGGCCGTGCTGCTGATCACCCACTACCAGCGCCTGCTCGATTACGTGAAGCCCGATTTCGTCCACGTCCTGGCCGGTGGCCGCATCGTCAAGAGCGGCGGGCCTGAACTGGCGCTCGAACTCGAAGAGCACGGCTACGAGGCCGTCGCGGCATGACCGCGCTGCCCACCCGCAGGCAAGAGGCCTTCCGCTACGCCGATCTTGCGGCGCTGGAAGCGCTCTGGCCGCTGCCGGTGCAAGATATCCGCGTCGCTGCGGGTGAGACTGGCGCAAGCGCCGTCGTGCTCGATGGCGCGAACGATGCGGCGCAGGACATCGCGATCACGCTGGAAGATGGCGCGGAATATGACCTGCGCCTGCTCAACGCCGGGTCCGCCTATGGCCGCATTGCGGTCAAGGTCACGCTTGGCAAGGGCGCGAAGTTCCATCTCGGCGCGGCACAGATCGCCGGCGGCGAACAGACCGCCGAGATCGTCACCGAGGTCGTCCATGCCGAGCCTGACGCGGTCTCCAGCCAGGTCGTTCGCTCGGTCCTCGGCGGCAAGGCCACGGGCACGTATCTCGGCCGCGTCGTTGTGGCGCGCGGGGCGATCGGCACCGACGGCGAACAGTCGATCCGGGCGATGCTGCTGGATCGCACTGCCACTGCCAATGCCCGCCCAGAGCTGGAAATCTACGCCGACGACGTCAAGTGCGCCCACGGCTGCGCGGTCGGCGAGCTCGATCCGCAGGGGCTGTTCTACCTCGCCCAGCGCGGCCTTCCACCAGCCGAGGCGAAGAAGCTCATGCTTCATGCCTTCATCGCCGAAGCCTTCGTCGGTGCCGCCGATGAAGAGTCGCTTACCGAAGCCGCGCTCAAGGCACTGGATGCCGTGCTGTGACCGTCGATGCCCTGACCCGCACCGCTGAATGGCCCGGCCTCGTCAATCCTGACGGCAGCCGCTGGCATTATCTCGATACCGCCGCCACCGCGCAGAAGCCGCAAGTGGTGATCGATGCGATGGTGCGTGCCATGGGCCGCGACTACGCCACCGTTCATCGCGGCGTCTATGCCCGCTCGGCCGACATGACGCTGGCCTTCGAAGCTGCGCGCCGCAAGGTTGCTGCACTCGTCGGCGGCGCCGAGAACGAGCTGGTCTTCACCCGCGGCGCGACCGAGGCGATCAACCTCGTCGCACAGACCTGGGGTGCAGCCAACCTCAAGGCGGGTGACCGCATCCTCATCTCCACGCTGGAGCACCACGCCAACATCGTGCCCTGGCAGATGCTGCGCAAGCGTACCGGAGTGGAGATCGACGTCTGCCCGCTGACCGAGGAAGGGCTGATCGATCTCGATGCCGCCGAACGCATGATCACGCCTGCGCACAAGCTGGTCGCTTTCGCGCACGTGTCCAACGTGCTCGGCTCCACGCTTGATGCAAAGCGCGCGGTCGCGATGGCCCGCAGCGTCGGCGCGAAGATCCTGCTCGATGGCTGCCAGTCGGTCGCGCGCCTCACCGTCGACGTGAAGGCGCTGGACGCGGACTTCTACGTCTTCTCGGCTCACAAGCTTTATGGCCCCACCGGCATCGGCGCGCTCTGGGCCAAGGGCGAGATTCTCGATGCCATGCCGCCGTGGCAGGGCGGCGGCGCAATGATCGACAGGGTCACTTTCGAGAAGACCACCTATGCCCCCGCACCCCAGCGGTTCGAGGCCGGCACGCCCGCCATTGTCGAGGCCATCGGCTTTGGCGCAGCAGTCGATTTCGTTCAGGCGCAAGGCCTCGCCACCATCCACGCCCACGAATGCGCGCTGGTGGCCAAGGCACGCGAGGCGCTCGGGCGCATGAACTCGGTCAAGCTGTTCGGCCCTGCGGAAAGCGCCGGCATCCTCAGCTTCGCGCTCGAAGGCGTGCACCCGCACGATCTCGGCACGATTCTGGACGAGGAAGGCGTCGCCATCCGCGCCGGGCATCACTGTGCCCAGCCGCTGATGGCGCATCTTGGCGTGCCCGCGACGGCGCGCGCGAGCTTCGGCATCTACAGCGATGAAAGCGATATCGCCGCGCTCGTGCGCGGCATCGAAAGGACCAAGAGGATTTTCGGATGAGCGAAAACGATCCCCAGACCCCCGCTGACGTAAAGTTCGCGGTCGAGGAAGTGGAAGCCGTCTCGGCACCGAAGCGCGCGTTCGTGGAGGACGCAGTGGAAGAAACGCCCGCCCAAAAGCTCGAGCGCAAGCGCGACTACCTCGAAGGCTTCCTCGCCGCCAAGCCTGAGGCCGTCTCGCCCGCCGAACCGGGCGGAGATATCTACGAAGGCGTGATTGCCGCGCTGAAGGAAATCTTCGACCCCGAAATTCCGGTCAATATCTATGACCTCGGCCTGATCTACGGCGTCGATGTCTCGGACGATTCCGATGTCACCGTCACCATGACGCTGACCACGCCGCATTGCCCGGTGGCCGAATCGATGCCGGGCGAGGTCGAGCTTCGTGTCTCGGCCGTGCCCGGCGTGCGCGATGCCGAGGTCAATCTTGTCTGGGACCCGGCATGGGACCCCGCCAAGATGAGCGACGAAGCCAAGCTTGAACTGGGAATGCTGTAACGCCTCCCCATATAGGTGTCACCATGACGACCGAAACGCAGACCAAGCCCCGCCGTCCCCGCCCCGCTGCGGTGATCCTCACGCCCTCGGCCGAGGCGCGCGTGGCGCATCTCATGGCCACGGCTCCCGAAGGCGCGATCGGCGTGAAGTTGTCGACGCCCCGTCGCGGCTGCTCAGGGTTGGCCTACTCGGTCGACTACGTGACCGAGGCCAACCCGCTTGATGAAAAGATCGAAACGCCGGGCGGTCTGTTCTTCATCGACAGCGCCTCGGTGCTCTACCTGATCGGCAGCACGATGGACTGGCAGGAAGACGATTTCACCGCCGGATTCGTGTTTCAGAACCCCAACGCCAAAGGCAGTTGCGGCTGCGGTGAAAGCTTTACCGTCTAGCCTTCGGCAAGGAACGCCAGCAGCGCCTTTTCCAGCGGATCGACCTGCTCGTCAGCGTCGATGCGCGCCTGCAGCCACAGGTTCTCGGCATCGGTCACGGCATGTTCTCGCGCAGCTTCGCCCGCAACATCGCGGCCGGGTTGCCTGCGCCCGAAGCCGACTTCGCGAACGGCCCGCACGAAGCTGCCAGTATCGACCCTTGCCATGCGACCAAAGAACCGGCCCAGATGGGTCGAGCGGTCGTCCATGAACGCTTCCAGCTCGCCCGCCCGCTCGCGCGTCATGCCCTTGGTGCCGTTCCAGCCCTGCAGGTAATTGCCCACGCCCTGCACGAACAGTCGCTCCCACGCAGAAGCGTTGTCCGCGCCCAACGTGGCATCCTTCAGGCGGAACAGCATTTCCGCCTCGCGCTGGCTTACCCCGGCAGGGCGATCCCCGCCGGAGGCAAAGATCGTGCGACGGATCAGGCTGCATTCGGCTTCGGTGATGCTGCCTGGAGCAAGCGTGCCGGCACAGCGCGTCGGGCCTTCCCCTGTCAGAACTTCGCGTTCGATCTGATCCAGCACGAACAAGCGCAAGTCATCGGGTGCGGACAGTGCCTTCTCCAGCACCCTGACCAGCAGTTCCAGCTCGGTCAGGCTTTCCACTTTGCCATCGTGCGAGACGCGCTCGATCAGCCAGCGCGCGTTCTCGTCCGAGACATAGCCTTTGGGCTCGGTTCCGTTGACCACGAATTCGACCAGAGCCTCGACGAAGAAGTCGGACCATTCGCGCGTGGGCTCGGCGATCTGGTCGTTAAGCAGGAAGATCGCTTCGGCTTCTTCGGGATCGATCCTGCCATCGGGCCATGCCGCGCGCCGCAATTCGAGGATTTCCTCTACGGAGATTGCGCTGTCCTTGGCGGCCTGCTCGGCCAAAGCGCGGAAGTGCAGGGTCATGCGTCTTCGGTCCCTCAAGCGTTCAATCGCAGGAGGGCATAAGGGAAAGCGCTTAACTTGGGGTTATCAGCCTGGCCACGGCCATCAGGCCGGACAAGGCAAGCAGGAAGCCGACGAAGCCGCGCCATGCCGCATCGCTGACCTTGCCGAAGGCAAGAGACCCCAAGTGGTTGCCGACCAGCACCGGCACGAACAGCAGCAAGGCGAAGAGCACATCGCGCCATGAGGCCAGCTTCAGCGCCAGCGCCGCAGCAGTGCTGGCGATCGACGTCAGCAGGAACACCGTCAGCATCGAGGCGCGGGCCACTTCGCGCGGGATGGGACGACGCAGGTAATAGGGGACGACCGGAGGCCCGGGCATGCCGGCAAATCCGGTGAGCAGGCCCGCTGCCGCTCCGGTAAGGCCCGTCTCTACCTTGCCCGGCGCATGACCGGGCCGGGCAGGAAGAAGCACCATCACGAACGCACCGATCGCCACCACGGCAATGAGCACGCGCGCCACTTCCGGCGGCGTTGCGAACAGGGCGAGCAGGCCGGCTGGCGTCAGCAACATGGCAAGACCGCCAATCGCCCCGGCGCTTTTCTCCCCGGCGGCCCACACCTTGCGCGCGCCGACCAGCCCGATCAGCAGCCCAAGCATGTTGGAAACGACCACCGCTTCGCCCGGCGGGATGACCAGTCCGATCAGCGGCACCAGCAGGATCGCCATGCCAAACCCCGCCAGCCCGCGCACGAAGGCAGCGACGAACGCCGCCAGTGCGCAAAGCCCGAGCGAAAGGATCGGCAGGTCGAGCGTGATCAGCTCCGCAGATCCGGCGGCGTCGCTTCGCTCTTGAGCAGCGCAATCGCCTCATCCAGCGATACCACCTTCTGGTGCTGTTCGCCCAAGGTGCGGATCGCCACGGTGCCTTCCTCGGCCTCGCGCTTGCCCACGACCAGCAGGAAGGGGACCTTCTGCAGCGAGTGTTCACGGACCTTGTAGTTGATCTTCTCGTTGCGCAGGTCCGTGTCGGCCCGGATGCCCGCCGCCTTCAGCTTGGCCAACGCATCCTTGGCATAGTCGTCAGCATCCGAAACGATCGTCGCGACAACGGCCTGCACTGGTGCCAGCCACGCGGGAAGGCGTCCGGCAAAGTGTTCGATCAGAATGCCGATGAAGCGCTCGTACGATCCGAAGATCGCGCGGTGCAACATCACCGGTCGGTGCTTCTCGCCATCCTCGCCGATGTAGGTTGCATCAAGCCGCTCGGGCAGGACGCGGTCGGACTGGATCGTGCCGACCTGCCAGGTGCGGCCGATCGCGTCGGTCAGGTGCCATTCCAGCTTGGGCGCATAGAACGCGCCTTCGCCCGGCAGTTCCTCCCAGCCATACTCTTCGGTGGCAAGCCCTGCGCGGACCACGGCGGCGCGCAGCTCTGCCTCGGCCTTGTCCCACATTTCCTCGGTGCCAAAGCGCTTTTCCGGGCGCAGCGCGAGCTTGATCGAGTAGGTGAAGCCGAAGTGCTTGTAGATGCGGTCGGCCAGTTCGCAGAACGCCTGCACTTCGGACACGATCTGGTCCTCGCGGCAGAAGATGTGCGCATCGTCCTGCGTGAACTGGCGCACGCGCATCAGCCCGTGCAGCGCGCCGTGCGGTTCGTTGCGGTGGCAGCAGCCGTTTTCATACAGGCGCAAGGGCAGTTCGCGGTATGACTTGATGCCCTGCCGGAAGATCAGCACATGCGCCGGGCAGTTCATCGGCTTCAGTGCCATCCAGTCGGCATCGTCCGAAACGATCGGGCCTTCGTCCTCGACGTTCGGCACTTCGTCGGGGATGACGAACATGTTCTCGCGGTACTTGCCCCAGTGGCCGGACTGCTCCCACTGGCGCGCATCCATGACCTGCGGCGTCTTGACCTCGCGATAGCCGGCGCCGTCGATGGCGCGGCGCATGTAGGCTTCCAGCTCGCGCCAGATCAGGTAGCCCTTGGGGTGCCAGAACACGCTGCCATGGGCTTCCTGCTGGAGATGGAACAGGTCCATCTCGTTGCCGAGCTTGCGATGGTCGCGCTTCGCCGCTTCTTCCAGCCGCATGAGGTGCGCATCGAGCTGCTTCTTGTTGAGCCAGCCGGTGCCATAGACGCGGGAAAGCATCGCGTTCTTCTGGTCGCCGCGCCAGTAGGCACCCGAAACGCGCGTCAGCTTGAACGCCGCCGGATCGAGCTTGCCGGTCGAGGGCAGGTGCGGGCCCCGGCACATGTCGAGCCAGTCGTCGCCCGACCAGTAGACCGTCAGTTCCTCGCCCTCGGGCAGTTCGGCGGCCCACTCGGCCTTGAAGCTCTCGCCCTGCTGCTTCCAGCGGCTGATCAGCTGTTCGCGGCTCCACACCTCGCGGCGCAGCGGCTTGTTGGCGGCGATGATCTTGCGCATCTCCGCCTCGATGGCAGGCAGGTCTTCATCCGTGAACGGGCGGCCCTTCGGGGCGAAGTCGTAATAGAAGCCGTCGTCGGTGCTCGGCCCGAAGGTGATCTGCGTACCCGGAAACAGCGCCTGCACCGCTTCGGCGAGCACGTGGGCATAGTCATGCCGCGCAAGGTCGAGCGCGTCCGCCTCGTCCTTGGCCGTCACCAGCGCCAGCTGCGCGTCAGCCGTGAAGGGACGCGAAAGGTCCACCAGCTCGCCATCGACCTTCGCCGCCAGCGCCGCCTTGGCGAGGCCGGGGCCAATCGCGGCGGCTATGTCGGCCGGAGTGCTGCCCGGCGCAACCTCGCGCACGGAACCGTCGGGCAGGGTGATCTTCAGCAACTCGGACATGCGGGTCTCTCTGCAATCTGTTGGCAGCGCTTTGGCACAGGTGCGCCGCCACCGGAAGGGCGCGCATCAGGCAAATCGGTCGGTTCGGGAGGCGATGCGCAAAGCCACCCGAACCGGGCGGCGGCATCGCAGCGGGCGCTAGGCCAGCAGCGACCGCCCCCGGCCCGCGGGGGTAGTGGTTGTAGTGCTGGTCGTCAGGCGTGCCATGTCGCCGGGCTTCTAGCGCGGAAAAAGTACCGAGTCATCAGGTCTATCAGGTCAAGTACCATTGCCACGATGACAATGATGCTTGACATCTCCGCGCAACAGGTCAAGTAACCTTGTCATATGATCAAGGAGGCTTGACCCATGATTCGCTTCGCTCTTCCCGCCGTGACCGCCCTCGTGATGGTCGTGATTGCCCTGCTCGATATCTTCGAAGTTCTGCCGAAGGGCTCCACCACCACTGCCGTGCTGTTCGTGCCGCTCAGCGCTGCGCTTTCGGGCACGCGCTGCCTGCGCCGCCAGCAGGAGGCTTGAACCATGGTCGCCCGGATGACGCCCGAACACCGCCGCTACACGCGCGCCGTTATGTTGCTGATGGGCGGCTACGTCGCCACGCTGGTCGGCGTGAACCTGTTCTTTAAGAACAGCGCCCCCACCGGCCTCAGCGCCTATGCTGCTGCGCTGCTTCCCGCGCTTCCAGTGATCGGCGTATTCGTGGCGATCGGGCGCCTGCTGACCTCGCTGCGCGATGAATACCAGCGCTACCTGATGACCCGGCAGATCCTCATCGCCACCGGCTTCACGTTGAGCGTGGCGACGGCATGGGGCTTCGTCGAAAGCTTCGGCCTGCTCCCTCACGTCCCGGCCTTCTACGCCACGGTCGTGTGGTTCGCCGGCCTGGGCCTCGGCGGCTGCATCAACGCGCTGCTGGAGCGGCACGGAGGTGGCGAATGAAGAACCGCCTCAAGGTCCTGCGCGCCGAGCGGAACTGGAGCCAGGCCGACCTTGCCGAAAAGCTCGAGGTCAGCCGCCAGTCGGTGAACGCGATCGAGACAGGCAAGTACGACCCCTCGCTCCCGCTCGCCTTCCGCATTGCCGATGTCTTCGCCCTTCCGATCGAAGATATCTTCCAGCGCGAAGATTGAACGGTATCCCCCGCCGCACGTCACCCTGATTTTTCCGCTGAACCGAGCTTGCCGCGCCGCCGCTTGCGGGCCATGTCCGGGACATGACTGAAATAGCGCGCTTTACCCTGCCTTCCGGCCAGCAGATGGCTTACCGCCACCTCGCCGGCACTTCTCCGACCATCGTGTTCCTCCCCGGCTACATGTCCGACATGGCCGGCGGCAAGGCGCAGGCCGTCCTCGAATGGGCGCGACAGCGGGGCCATGGCTGCCTGCTGCTCGACTATACCGGCTGCGGGATGAGCGACGGCGATTTCGCCGATGGTCGCCTTTCGAAATGGCGTGACGAGATCGTCGCCCTGATCGACCACCTCGGCATCGACAGCGTGCAACTCGTGGGCTCCAGCATGGGCGGATGGCTGATGCTCCTTCTCGCCGAAGCCTTGGGCGACAGGACCAGGGCGCTTGTCGGCATTGCGCCTGCGCCCGACTTCACCGAATGGGGCCTGTCGCAGTCACAGCGGATCGAGCTCGCCGCCGGGCGTACGATCTATGAAGACAACCCCTATGGCCCCGAGCCTACCCCGACTCACGCGGGGTTCTTTTCAGATGCCGAGCGTCACAAGCGCCTGGCCAGCGGCATTGCCTTTGAAGGACCGGTCCGCCTGATCCATGGCCAGGCAGATGCTGACGTGCCGTGGGAAATCTCTATCAACCTTGCCCGCGCCCTGCGTTCAGCCGATGTGCAGGTGCACCTGATCAAGGACGGCGATCACCGGCTGTCGCGCCCCGCCGATATCGCGCTGCTCCTGCGCGAACTCGCTGGGCTCGCTGCCGGACAAGCCGCCTGACGTGCCGAAGGAAAAGCCTGCCATGATCGATCTTCCCGCACCGCTATTCGCCGTGGAGCACCGGATCGAGCAACAGGCCTCCCTGATGCAGATTGGTCCCGCCACCATGCCGATGCGTCCGTCCGATTTACCGATCCCGCGCCGCCGCGATCCCGAAAAGCAGCGGCAGACTGAAAAGGAAGCGGGTCTAGAGCGGCCCGACCTGCCCGAACAGGACCGCCTCGCCTACTGCCTGCAAAAAGCGGCGACCGATCCCGATGCGGCGATGGTCGAGGTGCAGACATGGCTGGGCGAAAGCCGCGACTCTGGCCAGCAGGTCCGCGCCAACCAGTGCCTTGGCATGCTGCGCTCCAATGCCGGCGACTTTGATGGCGCGCTCGAAGCTTTCGCACAGGCCGTGTCTGGCGTGCCCAAGGAGCAGGAAGTCGCCGCCGTGCCGCTGATGGCGATGGCCGGCAACGCGGCTCTGGCCGGCGGCAAGGCCGAACAGGCGCTCGGCTGGTTCGACCGCGCTCTGGCAATCAAGGGTTTCGCCGACAACGCCGCGCTCGGCGCGATGCAGAGCGATCGTTCGCGCGCGCTCGTGGCGCTGGGCCGCCTCGCCGAGGCTGGCGGCGCACTCGATGAAGCGCATCGCCTCGCGCCGGAGGACCCTGAGGGCTGGCTGCTGTCTGCCACTCTTGCCCGCCGCAACGGCGAACTCGACCGGGCGCAGCGCGATATCGAAGTGGCAGCGAAATATGGCCCGCGCGATCCGCAGGTCGGCCTGGAAGCTGGCGTCATTGCCGTGCTGTCCGGCCGGGACGACGCCGCGCGCAAGTCGTGGGAATCGGTTGTTTCGGCGGACAAGGACGGCGAACCGGGCAAGACTGCCCGATCCTACCTTGAACAGCTGGGCCCTGCACCTAAATCGGTTTCACCCGAAACCGCAGGAAAGCCGGCGTCATGAAACTCTCCGTCCTCGATCTGGTCAGTGTGGTCGAGGGCGGGACAGCGCGGGCCGCGCTCGACAACTCCGCCGCCGCCGCGCGCGTGGCGGAGGAATGCGGCTACCAGCGCTATTGGGTTGCCGAACATCACGGCATGGAAGGTCTGGCTGGTGCCGCCACGGCTGTCGCCCTCGCGCACATCGGGCAGGCAACTTCAACGATCCGCATCGGTTCGGGCGGGATCATGCTGCCGAACCACAATCCGCTGGTGATCGCCGAACAGTTCGGCACGCTCGATGCCCTGTTTCCGGGCCGGATCGATCTCGGCCTTGGCCGCGCCCCTGGCGCTGACCAGCGCATCATGCGCGCCCTGCACAAGGACACCAACCGCGCCGCCGAGGACTTTCCGCAGGACGTGGTCGAACTCCAGCTTCAGTTCGCAGGCGATCCGCGCGTGCCGCTGCAGGCCTATCCGGCCAAGGGTGCAAGGCCGCAGCTGTGGATTCTCGGATCCAGCCTGTTCGGCGCGCAACTCGCCGCGATGCTCGGCCTGCCATATGCCTTCGCCTCGCACTTTGCCCCCGATCACCTCGACGCGGCGCTGAAGATCTATCGCGAACGCTTCCAGCCGTCGGCCGCGCTCAATGCACCCTACTGCGCTGCCGCCATCAATGTCGTTGCCGCCGAAAGTGACGAAGAAGGCCAGCTTCTCGCCTCCTCGATGGATCAGGCCTTCGTGGCGCTGCGCACCGGCACGCCGGGCAAGCTCAAGCCGCCCGTGACCGGTTACCGCGACACGCTGCCACCTTCCGCACTGGCCATGCTCGAACACGTCCGTCAGGTCAGCGCGTGCGGCTCGGTGGCAACGGTGCGCGCCGGGCTGGCGGCATTTGCCGAACGCACCGGGGCCGACGAGATCATCGTCGCAGCCTCGATCTACGACCAGCAGGCGCGCTTGCGATCCTTGCGCCTTACCGCCGAAGCCGCCCGCGAACTTGCCGTCGCTTGACGTAACCAGCGCGCAATCCTGCGGCACGAAAAGGTGCGCAAAGGGTTCACAACAGCGGGTTAAGCCGCCCATGTCGATGAACCGGACTTGAGGTCTCGCCACGGCTGGATTACCCTTTGGAATAATGATACGCTCGCGTATTCAATAATTACACGAGAGGGAAATATCCTCTCGCAAGGAGAGTCGGGAACACGCCATGGCGTCAACGTCCGCAAGCCGTCCGCAAGCCCCTGCCGCTTCCTCTTCGCAGCCCCCCTCCGATCAGCTTTCGTTGGCCTTGGCCGAGCGGTTTGCCGGCGCGCTGCTGCCCGACGAAGCGATGGATTTCGATGCTGCGCGCCTCGCCGAAGCGGCCCGTTTTGCCGCCGGCGCTGCTGCACAGCGCCAAGGCAGTGATCCTGCCATCGCCATCGAAAGCGTCAGCGGCTCGGATAGCGACGGTCGGCATCTGCGCCTCGCCGTGATCAACGACGACATGCCGTTTCTGGTCGATTCGATCACCTCGGCCATTACGGCGCAGGGCCTGGCGATCGACCGTCTCGTCCATCCGGTCGTTGCGGTGCGCCGCGACGGCGAAGGCAACCTCACCGAATTTCCGGCGGGCGACGCTTCGGGCGAACGCCGCGAATCCATCGTCTATCTCGAAACCGAACGCGCCGATGCCCGACAACGCCGCGGCCTTGTCGCCGCGCTCGAGGAAACGCTGCGAGACGTGCGCGCTGCGGTTACCGACTGGCCGTTGATGCAAGCGGCCATGCGTGATGATGCGGCTGGTCTTGCCGATCCCGAAGGCGCCGCACTTCTGCGCTGGCTCGCCGATGGGATGCTCACCCAGCTCGGCAGCGTCACGCGCAATCGCGATGGCAGCGAAGAGAAGGCGCTCGGCATCTGCCGCGCCAGCGACCGCAGCCTGCTTGCCGCAAGTTCCTTTGACCGCGCCTTTCGCTGGTTCGAAAGCGGAAAGGGCCGCGCGCCCCTGATCGTCAAGGCGAACCGTATCGCCAACGTTCACCGCCGCGTGCCGCTTGATCTGTTCATGGTCCCGCGCATTGAAGGTGGCAAGGTCGTGGCCCTGTCTGTCCATGCCGGGGTCTGGACCAGCGCCGCGCTTGCCGCAGCGCCAGATCGCGTCCCCCGCCTGCGCACGCAGCTTGCCGAGCTGATGGACAAGTTCGGCTTTGCCGCTAACGGCCACGCCGGCAAGGCGCTGGTCCATGCGCTCACTGCGCTGCCGCACGATCTTCTCGTCAGCTTCGACGATGCCGATCTCGAGCGAGTCTCGACCGCGATGATGAGCCTGGTCGATCGCCCGCGTCCGCGCCTTGCTCTGGTCGAAGCTCCGCTCGCACGGCACCTTTTCGCTTTCGTCTGGCTCCCGCGCGACGTGCTGTCGACCGAGGTTCGTCTCGCCATCCGCGACATGCTCGAAGCGGCCGCCGGTGCGCAGGTGATCGACTGGTCGCTGCAGGTAGAGGGCAGCACCTTGGCGATGCTGCGCTTCGTGCTCGATGTGCGCGATCAGGATGGGCAGGTCGATGAGGCGGCCCTCGATCTGCAATTGCAAGGCATGGTGCGTGGCTGGGCGGGCGCTGTCGAAGCCGAGCTGGCTGCCAGCGAAGAACCTTCGCGCGCTGCCGCGATCGCTGCGCGCTATGCCGATGCCTTCCCCTTGTCCTACCGCAACGCTTCGGGCGCTGCCGAGGCAGCACGCGATATCCGCGTCCTGCGCACGCTGGCGGGCAGCAAGGCCCCGCGCCGTGCCGTTCGCCTGCATCGCAACCCGGGCGAGGCCGTGCTGCGCCTCAAGCTCTATCAGCGCGAAGGCGCGATCGTCCTCTCCGATGCCGTGCCGGTGCTCGAAAACTTCGGTTTTCGCGTGCTCGAGGAAGTGCCCACCCCGCTCGACGGCGGCCGCCTTGGCTATATCCACGATTTCCTCGTCGCTCACCCGGCCGACAGCTCGATCGAAGACCTGCTATCGCGCGCAGCCTCGATCGAAAGCTCGCTCGCGGCCGTGATCAACGGCGCGGCAGAGGATGACGCATTCAACCGCCTGATCGTCGCCACCGGCCTCACCGCGGTCGAGGCGAACTGGCTCCGCGCCTTCTACCGTTACTTGCGCCAGGCCGGCATGACCTTCGGCATCCCCACCGTGGTCGAAGCGCTCAAGAACGCCCCCGCCGTCACCCGTGGCCTCGTCGCCGCCTTCGTCGCCCGCCACGACCCTGCTTTCACCGGCCAGCGCGATCAGGCCTTTGCCCAAGCCGAGGAGCGCATCAAGACCGGCCTCGCCGGCGTCGCGGCCATCAACGACGACCGCCTCCTGCGAAGCTTCCGCGCGCTGGTCGGCGCCATCCTGCGCACCAATGCCTTCGCGCCTGCTGCGGCAGAGGCAATGGCCTTCAAGATCGATTCCGCACTTGTTCCCGGCCTGCCCAAGCCGCTGCCGTGGCGGGAGATCTTCGTCTATTCACCGCGCGTCGAAGGCATCCACCTGCGCGCCGGCCCGGTCGCCCGCGGGGGCCTGCGCTGGTCCGACCGCCGGGACGACTTCCGCACCGAGATCCTCGGCCTGATGAAGGCGCAGCGGGTGAAGAATGCCGTCATCGTGCCCACCGGTGCCAAGGGCGGCTTCTATCCCAAGCAGCTCCCCGATCCTGCGAAGGACCGCGAAGGCTGGCTCGCCGAAGGCAAGGCCTCCTATCAGGTGTTCATCCGCACCCTGCTGTCGATCACCGACAACATCATCGAGGGCAAGGTCGTCCATCCCGCCCACGTCGTGATCCGGGATGGCGAGGACCCCTACTTCGTTGTCGCCGCCGACAAGGGCACTGCCTCCTTCTCCGACGTTGCCAACGCCATCGCCGAATCGAAGGACTTCTGGCTCGACGATGCCTTCGCCAGCGGCGGCTCGAAGGGCTACGATCACAAGGCCATGGGCATCACCGCGCGCGGTGCGTGGCTCTCGGTCCGCCGCCATTTCCTCGAACTGGGCGTCGATGTGCAGAGCGAGCCGATCCGCGTCGCTGGCTGCGGCGACATGTCGGGCGACGTGTTCGGCAACGGCATGCTGCTGTCAAAGGCGCTCAAGGTCGTGGCCGCGTTCGACCACCGCCACATCTTCCTCGATCCCGATCCCGATCCGGCGCGTAGCTGGGAAGAGCGCAACCGCATGTTCGCGCTGCCCCGCTCCAGCTGGGACGACTACGACAAGAGCCTGATCTCGGCAGGCGGCGGTGTCTTCCCGCGCTCGATGAAATCAATCCCGCTTTCAGCCGAAGTCCAGGCCCTGCTCGGCGTCGAACTGCCCGAGATCGATCCGGATTCGCTGATCTCCCTGATCCTGCAGAGCCCCGTGGACCTCCTGTGGTTCGGCGGCATCGGCACTTACGTGAAGGCGAGCACGCAGAACAACGTCGACGTCGGCGATCCTTCCAACGACTCCGTCCGCGTATCTGCCAACGAAGTCCGTGCCAAGGTCATCGGCGAGGGCGCCAATCTCGGCACCACCCAGGCCGCGCGCATCGAATTCTCGCTGCACGGCGGGCGCATCAACACCGACTTTATCGACAATTCCGCCGGCGTCGATTGCTCCGACAACGAGGTCAACATCAAGATCGCGCTCGCCGCGGCCAAGCGCTCGGGCAAGTTGACCGAGGACGCCCGCGTCGAGCTGCTGGCGGCGATGACCGACGAGGTTGCGCACCTCGTGCTCGAGGACAACCGCCTGCAGGCGCTGGCCCTCTCCATCGCCGAACGCGGTGGCGCTACGGCCATGCCGGCATGGTCGCGCCTGATCGACGTGCTTGAGGAAGGCGGTGATCTCGATCGCAAGACCGAGGGCCTCGCCGGCGCCGAAGACCTCGCCCGCCGTGCCGCGTCCGGGCAGGGCCTTACTCGCCCCGAACTCGCCGTCCTGCTCTCCAGCAGCAAGCTCGTCCTCCAGCGCGAACTGGAAGAGAGCAAGGTGGTCGATGACCCGGTGCTGGAAGAGGAACTCGTCGCAGCCTTCCCGCCGCAGATGCAGGAACCCTTCGAAAGCGAGATCGTCCACCACCGCCTGCGTCGCGAAATCATCGCCACCAAGCTCGCCAACCGCATCATCAACCGCATGGGGCCGGTCATCCCGTTCGAACTTTGCGAAGAGGAAGGCGTCTCGCTCGCGCAGGTCGCTGCGGCCTTCGTCGCGGCAGAGCGCCTGCTCGACTTGCGCAAGACCTGGGGCCTGCTCGATTCGGCGCAGATGCCCGAAACCCTCCGGCTCGACCTGTTCGACCGCGTGGCGCAAGGCCTGCGCGGCCATGTTGCCGATGTCCTGCGTGCGGGCCGCGGCACGCAATCGCCCGACGACCTGATCGAGGACCTGTTCGGCGGCGTCGCGCTGCTTTCGCATACCACCGCAGAACTGCTGCGCGGTGCCGCGCAGGCGCAAGCTCGCCGCATGGCGGACGACCTTGCCACCAGCGGCGTGCCCGCCGAAATCGCCGCGCGCCTTGTCCACCTCTACGACATGGACGGCGCCATCGGCCTCGCCCAGCTTGCAGGCGAACTCAATGTCGATGCCGCAGCCCTGACCGGTGCCTTCGCCGATCTCGGCGCGGCGCTCGGCATCGACTGGGCACAGCAGGCGGCGCGGCGGATGAACCCGTCAGACCCATGGGAGCGTCTGCTTGTCGCCGGCCTCGCCCGCGATTTCCAGCAGATGCGCCTCGATTTCCTCGCGCGCTCGAAGGGCGGTTCACCCGATGCCTTCGTCAGCGACTGGCTTACGGCCAATGCCGCGGCGGTGCGGCAGTTCCGCAGCCTCGTCGCCCGCGCTCAGGCCGCTCCGGTGGTGTCACCGGCCATGCTGGCGCAAGTGGCCAGCCAGGCAAGGACATTGCTCGGCCGGTAAGCTGTCCAAGCAGGACATTGCCGCAGCGGCATCATGGTATATACAGCCGAACATAGCTTGTTCCGGAACCGTGATGTCGCCGATTCTGCTGCGCGCCCTCTTTGCCCTGCTGATCGCGCTTGCGGGTGCCACTCCGGCGCTTGCGCAGGAGAAGGGGCCGCTGGTCCTCGCAGCCGCCAGCCTGCAGGAAGCGATGACCGATGCAGCCGCCGCCTGGGCCAGGAAGGGTCACCCGCGCCCCGTCCTGTCGTTCGCCGCTTCATCGGCATTGGCGCGTCAGGCCGAAGCGGGCGCCCGCGCCGATCTCTTCGCCTCTGCCGATGAGGAGTGGATGAACTACCTTCAGGGCAAGTCCCTGCTCAAGTCCGGCACCCGCGCCCGCCTGACCGAGAACCGCCTCGTCCTCGTTGCCCCGCTGCCAAGCCGCCTGAACCTGCAGATCACCCGCAACTTTCCGCTGGCCAAGGCGCTTGGGACCCGCCGCCTCGCCATGGCCGATCCGGCCGCCGTCCCCGCCGGACGTTACGGACGCGAAGCGCTCAGCAGGCTGGGCGTCTGGACCGGCGTCGCGGGCAAGGTCGCTGCCGCCGAGAACGTCCGCGCAGCCCTCGCGCTGGTTGAACGTGGCGCCGCCCCCCTCGGTATCGTCTACGCGACCGATGCCATGGCCTCGCGCCGCGTGCGAGTGGTCGGGACTTTCCCCGCAACAAGTCACCAGCCGATCACCTACCCTGTCGCCCTGCTTGCAACCTCGCGCCATGGCGATGCCGAAGCCTTCCGTCGCTTCCTGATCTCGCGCGAAGGTCGCGCCATCTTTCTCCGGCGCGGGTTCGGCCAGCGCCGATGACTCCCGAAGAGTTGGAGATCGTCCGGCTTTCGCTCAGGGTCGGCGCCGTCGCGGTCGCAACCTGCTTGCCTGTCGCTTTCGCTCTGGCATGGGCTCTGGCGCGAGGGCGATTTCCAGGCAAGGTCCTGCTCGATGCGCTGATCCACCTGCCGCTGGTCCTGCCCCCGGTCGTCACCGGCTGGCTGCTCCTGCTCGCCTTCGGACCGCAAGGCCCGATCGGCGCGTGGGTGGAGCAGGCGCTCGGCCTCACCTTCATGTTCCGCTGGACCGGGGCCGCGCTTGCCGCTGCCGTCATGGCGCTGCCTTTGATGGTCCGCGCCATGCGCCTGTCGATCGAAGCCGTCGACCAGCGCCTAGAAGCCGCTGCGATGACACTGGGCGCATCGCGCTGGCGCGTGTTCCGCACGATCACTGTTCCGCTCGCGCTGCCCGGCGTGATTGCCGGAACCGTGCTCGGCTTTGCCCGCTCGCTCGGCGAATTCGGCGCAACGATCACCTTCGTCAGCAACATTCCCGGCGAAACGCAGACCTTGCCGCTGGCCATCTACAGCGCCCTGCAAGTACCCGGCGGTGAAGATGCGGTGACCCGGCTGGCGGCCACGTCCGTGGCGCTGTCGCTGATCGCGCTGGTCGTATCCGAGATGCTTGCCCGGCGCATGGGGAGAAGCTCCCATGTCCTTTGAGGTGAAGGTATCGCGCCGGCTGGGCAAGGCGATGGTTGCCTGCAATTTCCTTGCCCCCAATGGATTGACCGCACTGTTCGGTCCTTCGGGCGCGGGCAAGAGCTCGGTGCTCAACATGGTTTCCGGTCTGCTGCGGCCCGATCACGGCCGGATCGTAGTCGGCGGCCAAGTCCTGTTCGACAGCGCCGCCGGAGTCGACATACCCGTCCAGCAGCGCCACTCGGGCTATGTCTTCCAGGACGCGCGCCTGTTCCCGCACATGCGGGTCCGTGCCAATCTTGCCTATGGCGCGCGTGGCGATGGACCGATGTCACAAGCCGATGTCATCGACTTCCTCGGGCTTGCCCATCTGCTCGATCGCTGGCCACGAAGCCTGTCGGGCGGAGAAGCCCAGCGGGTTGCCATCGGCCGGGCACTGCTGTCCAACCCGCGCTTCCTGCTGATGGACGAACCGTTGGCCTCGCTTGACCGCGCCCGCCGCGAAGAGGTCATGCGCACCATCGAGCGCCTGCGCGACGAAGTGGGTTTGCCCATCCTCTACGTCAGCCATGATCGCGCAGAAGTCGAACGGCTCGCCGGGGCGATCGTCGAAATCTGATCTGGGCAATCGGTTGGCTGAAACGGACTTTTCCGCGTCTGTCAGTTGACGAACGCGGGCTTTTGGCCAAACGCCCTCGCAACAGCCGGGAGGATTCGCAATGGAACAGGCAGACGTCATCATCGTGGGTGCCGGGCACGGCGGCGCGCAGGCCGCGATCGCGCTGCGCCAGAACGGCTTTGAAGGCCGCATCCTGGTGATCGGGCGCGAGCCGGAAATTCCCTACGAGCGTCCGCCGCTGTCCAAGGAATACCTCGCGCGCGAAAAGACCTTCGAGCGCATCTGCATCCGCCCGGCACAGTTCTGGGAGGACAAGGCCGTCGAGATGAAGCTCGGCGCCGAAGTCGTCTCGCTCGATCCCGCCGCACACACAGTGAAGCTCGGCGATGGCAGCGAGATCGGCTACGGCAAGCTGATCTGGGCCACTGGCGGCGATCCGCGCCGCCTGTCCTGCATGGGGGCAGACCTCAAAGGCGTCCACGCCGTCCGCACCAAGGAAGATGCCGACCGGCTGATGGCCGAACTCGATGCCGGTGCGAAACGCGCTGTGGTCGTCGGCGGGGGCTACATCGGCCTCGAAGCTGCCGCCGTGCTGACCAAGTTCGACGTTTCGGTCACCCTGCTCGAAGCCCTGCCGCGCGTGCTTGCGCGCGTCGCCGGTGAAGCGCTGTCCGAATTCTACCAGGCCGAACACCGCGCCCATGGCGTCGATCTGCGCACCGGCGCGGCGATGGATTGCATCGAAGGCGATGGAGTCAAGGCGACCGGCGTGAAGATGCAGGACGGGTCGGTCATCCCGGCCGACATCGTCATTGTCGGCATCGGCATCGTCCCGTGCGTGGGCCCGCTGCTGGCCGCTGGCGCTTCAGGCGGAAACGGCGTCGATGTCGACGAACTGTGCCGCACCTCGCTGCCCGATGTCTATGCGATCGGCGATTGCGCGGCTCACTCGAACGACTTCGCCGACGGCGCCGTGATCCGCCTCGAATCCGTCCAGAACGCCAATGACATGGCCACCACCGTTGCCAAGTGCATCTGCGGCACCGAAGCGCCCTACAAGGCGACGCCGTGGTTCTGGTCCAACCAGTATGACCTGCGCCTGCAGACGGTCGGCCTCTCCACCGGACATGACAACGCCGTGCTGCGTGGCGATCCGGCCACGCGCTCGTTCTCGGTGGTCTACCTCAAGAACGGCAAGGTCATCGCGCTCGATTGCGTGAACATGGTCAAGGACTACGTGCAGGGCAAGAAGCTGGTCGAAGCCCGCGCCCAGATCGCACCTGAAAAGCTCGCCGACGCCAGCGTTCCGCTCAAGGAAATGCTCTAGGCCAAACGGGCCACGGCCCAGCGGGCGGCATCTGCCACCGCCGGGTCGGGATCGTCGGCAAGGGCTGTCACGGCCGGGAGCAACGCCCGGTCACCGCTGTTGCCCGCCGCATAAAGGCAATTGCGCACCATCCGGTCCCGCCCGATCCGCTTGATCGGACTGCCGCTGAACACCTGCCGGAACGTGGCATCGTCCAGCGCCAGCAGTTCCTTGAGCTTCGGCGCGGTCAGTTCGGCGCGGGGCAGGAACGCCCGGTTGGCCTGCGCGGCCCTCGCAAAGCTGTTCCACGGACAGGCCGCCAGGCAATCGTCACAGCCATAGATGCGGTTGCCCAGCGCCTCGCGGAATTCCTCCGCCACCGGGCCCTTGTACTCGATCGTCAGGTAGGAAATGCACCGCCGCGCATCCAGTTGATAGGGCTTGGGAAAAGCATTCGTCGGACAGGCTGTCTGGCACGCCGTGCACGATCCGCAGCGGTCGGCATGCGGTGCATCGGGCGTCAGGTCCAGCGTGGTATAGATCGCGCCCAGGAACAGCCACGAACCATGGGTCCGGCTGACGAGGTTGGTATGCTTGCCCTGCCACCCGATCCCCGCTGCCTGCCCCAGCGGCTTTTCCATCACCGGCGCAGTATCGACGAAGACCTTGACCTCGGCCCCCGGCACCTCGGCCACCAGCCAGCGCGCCAGCGCCTTGAGATTGCGCTTCACCACGTCATGATAATCGCCGCCCTGGGCATAGACCGAAATGCGCCCGCGCTCCGGGTGCGCCTCCAGCGCGCGGGGGTCCGCCGCCGGGGCGTAGCTCATCCCCAGCGCGATCACGCTTCTCGCCGAGGGCCACAGGGATTGCGGCCCTCGGCGATGATGGAGCCGGGTTTCCATCCACTCCATCGATCCGTGGCATCCCTCGCCCAGCCACTGTTCGAGTCGGGCCGCTCTGAGGGGGTCGTCATGGGCAGGCGCGATGCCGCAGGCGGCAAAGCCCAGGCGCGTGGCTTCTGCTGCCAGTTTGCCCTCGAGAGTCAGGCGTTCGCTGCCGGGAGTTGCCCCTCTGCCCCCGGGAGTTGCCTCTCTGCCTTCGAGAGTTGGACTTGAGTTAACCACACTTGCTGCCCTGCTCGTTCATCGCCTATCGCTAGGGCGATGACCCATGAAGATCGAGCTAGGGGAATGGCCGGTGGCTGGCAACGCGGTTGACAGTGCCGGAGTGGAACTCGCCATCGAGGCGCGGGGTCTTATCAAGCGCTTCGACGGTTTCACGGCTGTCGATGGCGTGGACATATCCGTGCCCAAGGGCGCGATCTATGGCATTCTCGGCCCCAACGGCGCCGGCAAGACCACGACGCTGCGCATGTTGCTGGGCATCATCGATCCGGACGCGGGCTACCGCCGCGTGCTGGGCCACGAACGCCCGACCGAGGTCGCCCGGCGCATCGGATACCTGCCGGAGGAACGCGGCCTCTATCCCGCGATGAAGGCATACGAGGCAATCGGCTTCCTCGCCGCGCTGCGCGGCGT
The DNA here is from genome assembly GCF_001556015.1 of Novosphingobium sp. CCH12-A3. Taxonomy (NCBI): domain Bacteria; kingdom Pseudomonadati; phylum Pseudomonadota; class Alphaproteobacteria; order Sphingomonadales; family Sphingomonadaceae; genus Novosphingobium; species Novosphingobium sp. CCH12-A3. The sequence goes on from NZ_LSIA01000029.1 coordinate 54,819, forward strand.
GCCGCTCAAGGAGGGACGCCGCCGCGGGCGCGAATTGCTGGAAGAACATGGTCTTGGCTATGCGGCCGATCGCCAGATCCGGCAGATGTCGAAAGGCATGGCGCAGACCGTCCAGCTGCTCGGCACGCTCGTCCACAAGCCCGATCTCGTCGTGCTGGACGAGCCCTTCTCCGGGCTCGACGCCCTCAACCAGGGCAAGCTCGAACGCATGATTCGCGCGCTGGCGGCCGGCGGCACCACGGTGATTTTCTCGACCCACGTCATCGCCCATGCCGAGCGCCTGTGCGACAGGATCGCGATCATCGCCGGCGGCAAGGTGCCCTTCGCCGGACCGGTCGATCTCGCCCGCGATCGCCTGCGCCCGCAAGTCCGGCTCGAGACGCGCTCGCAGGACGGACCCTGGCGCGCCGCGCTCCCCGTCGACGTGCGGCACGAAGGCGCGTTCTGGTATTTCACACTGCCCGAAACCGGTGTCGAGCCACTGCTGCGCGCGCTGATCGAAGGCGATGCCGGCATTCTCAGCCTGTCGATCGAGCGGGCGGGGCTGCACGATGCCTTCGTTGCCATCGCCGGCGAGGCAGCGGCCAAGGCGCTCGAGGAAAGCGAAGGAGAGGCGCGGTGAGCGGATTTGCCGAAAAGCTGCGCTGCGCGCTGGTCATCGCCCGGCGCGATTTCGTCGCGGTGGTGTTCTCCAAGACCTTCATCTTCTTCCTGATCGGCCCGGCTTTCCCGCTTGTCGTGGGTGGCCTTGCCGGAAACATTGGCGCCAAGGTCCAGCAGAACGTCGAGCGGCCGACCATCGGTCTTGCTATGAGCGCGGAGGACAACAGGCGCATGATGGCCGCGCGCGAAGAACTGGACGGGCGAATGGCCGGTGGCCTGCCCGACATGATCGAACTTGCCGCCGCCGCGCCAGGAAAGGCCTTCGATGCCCGGAGCGCCCTTGCCGATGGCAACCGCGAGGTGACTGCGGTGGTCGGCGGGACGCTCGATGGACCGACCCTGACCGCAACCGCCGACCGTGCACGCCAGTGGGTCGGCCTTGTTTCCAACCTTGCCGCGCGCGCCCGCGCCGAGGCGCCAACGGCCTATCCGGACGTGCAGGTCGAGGAGGTCAACACGTCGATTGCGAAGGTCCGCACCGGCCAGATCTACACGGCACAGGGCGCTCAGGTTCTGCTGTTCCTGCTGACCATGCTGCTGGCGGGCATGGTCCTGTCCAACCTTGTCGAGGAAAAGGGCAACAAGATCATCGAGGTGCTGGCTGCGGCCATCCCGATGGACGCCCTGTTCATGGGCAAGCTCTTTGCCATGCTTGCCGTCAGCCTTGTCGGCATTGCCGTGTGGGGTACGGCCATCGGCGCGATCGTGCTGGCCGGTTCTGAAAGCCTGCTCAGCCTGTCCGCCCCGGCAGTGGGCTGGCCACTGTTCCTGACCCTCGGTTTCCTCTACTTCGCGATGGCCTATCTGCTGATGGGATCCCTGTTCCTGTCGATCGGCGGCATGGCGGCCACGGTGCGGGAGGTGCAGACGCTTTCGATGCCCGTCTCGATGTTCCAGCTGATGGTGTTCTTCTTCTCGAGCTATGCGCTGACGATGCCGGGCACGTGGGTGGAATGGCTTTCGATAATCTTCCCGGTCAGTTCGCCCTACGCCATGCTGGCGCGCGCCGCGCAACAGCCCGAGGTGTGGCCGCACGTCCTTGCGCTGCTGTGGCAGGCGTTCTGGGTTGTCGTGATCGTGCGGGCCGGGGCACAGCTGTTCCGCCGGACGGTGATGAAGTCAGGCCCGGCGCGCGGCAAGGCCAAGGGCGGAGTGTTCGCACGGTTCAGGCGCAAACCTTATTGACACCCGTGTAGGTTGTGGCAAGCTACCAAAGTGACGAGGACCGTGCGGGCAACGTGCGGCCGTTCCGGAGGATAGCCATGGCCACGCAGCTTGCACCCGAAGCCCAGCAGTTCACCTACCGCAGCTCTCCCACCGCGATCGAGGCGTTCACCGCCTGGCTCAAGGAGAACCCGCAAGGCGCCCCGGTCCACAATCACAAGTGGGATGTCAGCCGATCGGACATCTATGTCGAGGATCGCTGGCAGCCGATCTTTGCAGAGATGCGTGCGCAAGCACCGGTCAACTTCATCCCCGAATCGCCCTACGGTGCCTACTGGAACGTGGTGAACCACAAGGCGATCCAGCACGTCGAATCGCTTCCCGAACTCTATTCCTCGTCATGGAAGCATGGCGGCATCACCATCGGCGATCCCCCGGCAGATACCGATCCTGCGCTGCTGGCCGAACGGCAGCTGCCGATGTTCATCGCCATGGACCGGCCCGAGCATACCGGCCAGCGCCGCACTGTCGCCCCCGCCTTCACCCCGGCCAAGATGGTCGAGATGGAGCGGGAGATCCGCCAGCGCACCGGCGAGGTGCTCGATTCGCTGCCGTGGGGCGAGAAGTTCGACTGGGTCGACAAGGTCTCGATCGAACTCACCACCGGCATGCTGGCGCTGCTGTTCGGCTTCCCGTGGAAGGATCGCCGATTGCTGACGTTCTGGTCGGACTGGGCCGGTGACGTCGAACTGATCCTCGCCCGCGAACTGTCCGACATGCGTTTCGGCTTCCTTGGCGAGATGGCGCACTATTTCCAGCGCCTGTGGGGCGAACGCATGCGCGCCGAGCCCTCTGGCGATCTCATCTCGATGATGATCCATTCCGAGGCAATGAACCACATGAGCCCGCAGGAGTTCATGGGCAACCTCGTGCTGCTGATCGTCGGCGGCAACGATACCACGCGCAACACGATGTCAGGCATCGTCCACGCGCTCGACCAGTTCCCCGACCAGCGTGACCTGCTCGCCCGCGATCCTTCGCTGATCCCCAACGCGGTGCAGGAATGCATCCGCTATGTCACCCCACTGGCGCACATGCGACGCACGGCGACGGCCGATGCCGACCTGTTTGGCCAGCAGATCAAGGCCGGCGAGAAGCTGATCTTGTGGTACATTTCGGCCAACCGCGACGAGAGCGTGTTCGAGAACGCCGACAAGCTGATCGTCGATCGCGACAATGCGCGGCGGCACCTGTCGTTCGGCTATGGCGTGCACCGCTGCGTCGGCGCGCGTCTGGCGGAATTGCAACTGCGCATCCTGCTCGAGGAAATGCACGAGCGGCGGATGCAGGTGCGCGTGGCTGGCGCAGTGGAGCGCGTTCGCGCCAACTTCGTCCACGGCTTCCGCAAGCTCGAGGTCGTGCTCGAAAAGCGGTAATCGCGGATACAGGTCGTCGTGCTATGACCTGCGTCACGATGGAGCAGGCAGGACCAGGCTAGCATGGCCCAAGTCCTGCCGGTGGGCACTCCGCCCCCGAGGTAACACCCTCTCTCCCATCGGCAGGACACCGGAAGGTTTGCAGATGATCGCCCAGTCAACCTCACGTCGCAGCTTCATGGCTTTCCTCGCCGCAGGCTCGGTCCTGCCCTTTGCCAGCGCCTGCAGTGCCAAGCCTGCGGCCAAGGGCACGTTCCCGATCATGAAGAGCGAGGCCGAATGGCGCCGTGTCCTGACGGCAGAACAGTTCTACATCCTGCGCGAGGAAGGCACGGAACGCCCCTTTACGTCGCCACTGCTGAAAGAGCATCGCAAGGGCACCTTCGTCTGCTCGGCCGATGGCCATCCGCTGTTCTCGTCCGCCACCAAGTTTGATAGCGGGACCGGCTGGCCCAGCTTCTGGAAGCCCCTGCCCAAGGGCGTGGCGACCAGTTCCGATCGTTCGCTGGGAATGGTCCGTACCGAAGTCCACTGTACGCAATGCGGCGGCCATCTCGGCCATGTCTTTGACGACGGCCCCGCGCCCACGGGGCTGCGCTATTGCATCAACGGCGATGCGCTGAAGTTCCGCCCTGCCTGATTGCAGGACCTGAGCATATTTCGCGATTGACGGTGCTGGGCGCGATGCCCACGGCATGCCGGTGCGTCGCAAACTCTTCACCTTCCTCGTCCTGCTGCCGCTGGCCGTGCTGGTCTGGGCAACGCAGCGCAAGGACCCCTTCACGTTCGACCGACGGGTTGTCGTCACTGACCTCATGCCGGGAATCCCCGCGGCGGAGCGGAAGCAGCTTGGCCCCTTCGTTCTGCAACAGGCCTGGTTGCTGGAAGGGGCGGACCACCGCTTCGGCGGCTATTCGGCGCTGGTGCCGCAAGATGGCGGACTGCTTGCCATCAGCGACCGCAACCGCACGCTTTCGATCCCCTTGTCGCTGACGCCCGGCGCCTTCACCTCATCGATGCCGAACATGGTGGTGCAGCGCTGGCCCGATGGACACACCAGCGTTGGCTTCGATACCGAAAGTGTCGTGCGTGATTCTGCCGATGGCAGCCTCTGGACCGGGCTGGAAGACGATTGGCGCGTGGTCCGGACGGACCCCGGCACCGGTGCCACCAATCTCATCCCGGTGAACGAAACGCGGGACTGGCCCCGCAATGGCGGGGCCGAGGCGATGGCCGGCCTGCCCGATGGCCGCTGGATCATGCTGTGCGAATCCTGCGGCACCGGTCGGGGCGGGCTTCATCTCGGGCTGTTGTTCAAAGGTCGTCCGGGACTGTCGAAGGCGCAAAAGTTCGGATTCATCGTCCCTGCGGCGTTTGATCCGGTGGACGCTGTGCCGCTGCCGGATGGCAGGCTGCTCATCCTTGTGCGCAAGCTGGGCTTTTCACCACCCGGCTTCTCGGCGCGAATCGTGCTTGCCGATCTCTCGCGCCTCGATCCCCGGCGGCCACTGCCGACCACGGAACTGGCCCGCCTCGAAGGACCAGCCATGCGCGAGAACTGGGAAGGGATGGCGCTGACGCCTGGCACGGACGGGCTGTCACTCTGGCTGGTCTCCGACGCCAACGCCTCGACGTTCCAGCAGACACGGCTGCTGAGGCTCTGGTTCGATCCGGCGACGCTTTCCGCCCGATAGCAGGTACAGCAAAAGCCCCCGATCCGGTTAGGGAAAGGGGGCCTTCGATTTTCAAACCCTTGCGGGCAGAAAGATTAGGCGGCGTTCGCCTTGACCAGCTCGCGCTTCACCTTGAGGGCGCGCGTCGAGAGCTTGGTGTCCGACTGCTTGAGCAGCCAGTTGTCGAGACCGCCGTTGTGTTCGACCGAACGCAGACCATGCGTCGAAACGCGGAACTTGAAGCTGCGCTCCAGCTTCTCGCTCATCAGCGTGACGTTCTGCAGGTTGGGCAGGAACAGACGCTTGGTCTTGTTGTTGGCGTGGCTTACGTTGTGACCGACTTGGCGGCCCTTACCGGTCAGTTCGCAGATACGCGACATGGCTAAAACTCGCTTGTGTTCGATAATACCTATCGGGAAGGCGCGGCTCTTATCGATTCACCGGGCGAAGTCAAGGATTCGGAGTTTGAAAGCAGCAAACTGCTCCTTATACCCCGCACCATGATCCGCTGGCCCTTGCCTGAACCGATGCGACTGGCCTTTGCGGAAGCCCGTATTGCTGCCGATGAGGGCGAAGTGCCAATCGGTGCGGTGGTCGTCAAGGACGGCAAGGTCATCGCTGCGGCCCATAACCAGCCGCGCACACTCTGCGACCCCACCGCCCATGCCGAAGTGCTGGCGATTCGCGCAGCAGCTGCAGTGCTGAGGCAGGAGCGGCTTGAGGATTGCGATCTGTGGGTGAGCCTCGAGCCCTGCGCGATGTGTGCAGGGGCCATTGCCCACGCCCGCATCGCACGGGTCTACTACGCCGCCAGCGATCCCAAGGGCGGCGCGGTGGAGCACGGCGCGCGCGTGTTCGAACAGCCCACCTGCCTGCACCGGCCCGAAGTCTATTCCGGCATGGGCGAGGATGAAGCGGCCGAGATGCTGCGCCGGTTCTTCCGCGAGCGGCGCTAGAAAGAGCGCCAGATCTTAACCGGAACCGTGTTTGGCGGCCCGCCGTTGCCGATAGGGCAGCGCATGGGCTTGAGCTTGCGCGAGTGGCACAGATGCACTTCGCGCAGCCAGCCGTCGCGACCCAGCAGCAGGCGGATCATTTCCGGCCGGAGGCGCGGATTGGCGATGACCAGCGCCTGCTTGACCTTGCCCACGTCCAGCCCCTCGGTGCGCGAGAGACGGGCCATGTCGGGAAACTCGAGACCCTGGAACAGCGCGCGGCCCTTGTCGAAGTACTCCGCAGGGGTAATCCCCATGCAGGTACCATGCTTGGCCCACTCGTGCATCATCAGGTCGGCCGAGGGCGTGGTGCAGAAGTTGCGGCGCAGAACTTGCGCATCCGGCCGCAGGCGCGAGGGGCAGTACTGCGGATACTTGCCGCCCTTCCCATCGGGCCAGAGGCCATGGAGCACGAAACCGAAGCGTCCCTGCCGGCCCGAACACTGCGTGGCATGGCGCGAATCGAGCTTGCGTGTGCGGCAGAACTCGGGCGACCAGCTTATGGCGAGCGTGTAGCCTGTCGTCGGCACGATGCGCGGCGGCGCGTCAGGCTCGGGTAGGGCGGGTACGCTGATCTGCGGTGGCACCTGGCATTGCCAGCCTTGCGCGAGGGCAGGAGTGGCGGTGAGGCCAAAGGCAATCGCCGCGATGCGTGATCGCATCGTCTCAGCCAGCCTTGTCCTGCTTCAGCCACGCCGTCGATGCGGGCAGGAACATCAGCACGCCTGCGGCCAGCATCAACATGGTTGCTAGAATGGACATGACGGCGAACAGAATGCCAATGACAGAGGCCCGTCCAGGAACCCCGATCGTGTCGAGCACATCGAATAGAATTGCTACCAAAAGGAACCAGCGCGCCAAACTCATCTTGCCACGTGAGATTGCCAGACCCAGACCCAACTCCACGACGACGTTTGCGATAGTGAGTTGCACAACGCTGGTTTGTGCAACCTGAAAGGTTTCGGCCAGTCGGCCTGAAAAGAGCACTCCAACACCGATCCGCAACAGCTGGCTGGCGATCACGCTGATTTCAAAGGCGCGGATGGTGGCGGGGCGCATCTGGGGTTCCGTTCAGGCGATTGGCGTGAAGTCGAGGCCGATGTCGGCGGCGGGCGCGCTCTGCGTCAGGCGGCCGACCGATACGTAATCCACGCCCGAGGCGGCAATCGCGCCGATGGTGTCAAGCCGCACCCCGCCCGAAGCCTCGCATGGGACGCGGCCGGCAACCAGCGCCACGGCTTCGCGCAGGCAGTCTGGTCCCATGTTGTCGAGCAGCAGGCGGGTTGCGCCGGCATCGAGAGCGGGTTCGATCTGGTCGATATGATCGACCTCGCAGATCACGTCCTTGACCCCTGCAGACAGCGCGCGGCGCACGGCTTCGGCCACGCCACCTGCGACGAGTACGTGGTTGTCCTTGATCATCGCCGCGTCCCACAGGCCCATGCGATGATTGGTGCCGCCACCGGTGCGCACGGCGTACTTTTCGAGGTGGCGCAGGCCGGGGATGGTCTTGCGGGTATCGAGCAATTTCGCGTTCGTCTCGCCCATGGCATCAACGTACTGGCGGGTGAGCGTGGCAATGCCCGAAAGGTGCTGGACGGTGTTGAGCGCACTGCGTTCCGCCGTCAGCATTGCACGGGCATTGCCTTCGAGCCGCATCAGGTCCGAACCTGGTGACACCCTTGCACCTTCCTCGACGAGGATCTCGATCTTCATGCCGGGATCGAGCGCGCGGAAGAATGCGGCGGCAATCGGCAAGCCGCACACCGTTATCGCGTCGCGGCTGTCCATCACGCCGGAAAAGCGCGCATCGGCCGGAATCACGCTTTCGCTGGTCACGTCATGCCCGCCGCCAGGCAGGCCTTCGCCAAGATCCTCGGCGAGCGTTGCGGTGACGAAGGCTTCGAGATCAAAGCCGGGGATGAGAAATTCTTGCATCAAAGCACTCCGCTCGTCCTGAGCCTGTCGAAGGACGCGAGGCAGGCACGTCCTTCGCAGCTACCGGCTCGGGCATGCTTCGACAAGCTCAGCATGAGCGGAAGTGTGAGGCGAATTTGGTCAGTGAACGAAACGCGCTACCACGTCGCGGTAGGAGCGCGATACCTTCACCTCGGCACCACTTTCCAAGACAAGGAAGCATTCGCCGTTGGTATGCGGCTTGACTTGGCGCACCTGATCGAGGTTGACGATCTTGGAGCGGTGCACGCGCTGGAACACGCGGGGATCGAGGCGACGCTCCAAGTCCTTCATCGTCTCGCGCAGGATCAGCGAATTGTCGCCGGTGTAGATGCACATGTAGTCGCCCGCAGCCTCGATGCGCTCGATCGTGTCGACATCGACGCGGAAGATCTTGCCACGGTCCTTGATGTTGATGAGCTTTTCGAACCGGCCGGCAACGGGCTCGCCCTCGTCCTCGATCTCCGGCATGGCATCGGGCGCCACTTCGGCGAGCACGGTCTTGAGCTTCTCGGCTTCTTCGCGGCCGCGCTTCTCGGACAGACGCGTGCGTGCCCGGTCCAGTGCGTCGGCAAGGCGGTCTTCCTCAACCGGCTTGAGCAGGTAGTCGACGGCATTGGCCTCGAACGCCTTGATCGCGTGCTCGGAATAAGCGGTCACGAAAACGAACAGCGGCGGGTCGATTTCCATCACGCCCTTGACCACCGAGAAACCGTCAAAGCCGGGCATCTGGATGTCGCAGAAGACGAGGTCGGGTTTTTCGGTCTTGATCTTGCGGATGGCCTCGCGGCCGTTCGAACAGGTGTCGATCACTTCGACATCGGGGAAGGCCTGAAGCCGGAGCTGCAGCCCCTGAATGGCCAGTTTCTCGTCGTCGACGAGGATCGTGCGGATCGTCATGCGGTTCCCTTGGGTCTTGTCCAGACTTGGATCACGTTGCGCCCCCGAAACGGTCCCCCGTTGGAGTCTGCCTGATGGCAGGACGGGTAAAGTGGCAGTCGGTTCCCGAGATCATGCACCAACCCCCATGCCGACCCCGATCGGGCGTCGGACGGGCATGGCCTGTACGGGCTCTGCCTTTGCTTCGAACGGCAGTTCGAGCACGACCTGAAAACCCCCTTCCGGGCGGTTTGAGATGTCAAAGCGCTGGTTCTCGCCATAGGCCTGGACCAGACGGTCGCGGATGTTGGCAAGACCGATCCCGGTGCTGTCACTGCTCACGCCGAACACGCTTGAAGGATCGGTGCCCGGTGGCAAGCCCGGCCCGGTGTCCGACACGGTGACCCGCAGCATCGGGCCGACGAGTTGCGCCTCGACGGTGATTTCCGCGCCGTACTCCATCGGGCTGACCGCATACTTGATGGCATTCTCGACCAGCGGTTGCAGCAGCAGCGAAGGCATCAGGCCATTGCGGACGGCATCATCGATGCGGAACTCGGTGCGCAGGCGCTCCTCGAAGCGCATGCGTTCGATATCGAGGTAGAGCTTCAATGTCTCGATTTCCTGGGCAACGGTCACCCGCGCGGTCGGCTCGTTGACCAGCGTGTAGCGCAGGAACGAGGACAGGCGCGAAAGCATCGCGTTTGCCGGTTCGGTCTGCTTGAGCAGGACCAGCGTGGAAATCGAATTGAGCGTGTTGAACAGGAAGTGCGGGTTGAGCTGGTAGCGCAGCATGGCCAGCTGGGCCGAGGTTGCCTGTGCCTCCAGCCGCATCAGCTGGTCGTTCTGCTCTTCCACCTGCAGGAAGAAGTTGATCGCGTAATACAGCCCGGTCCACGAGATCACGAGCGTGAGGTCGAGGTAGAACACCCCGAGGAACAGCTGCGCGAAACTGGCATCGCCGCCTTGCCGGTAGAGGCTGATGACCCACGAATCGATGAAGGCGTAAAGACCGACCGCCACCGACATCGCGATGGCAGTCACGCCCCAGGTGACAATCGGCCGCCGGTTGATCAACGCGCGGTAGATTACCGACAGGATCAGCGAGATCGAGAAGCCGGTGATCGTGGCGATGACGACGATGACGAGGAACGACCACGGCTGCGCATTGGCGATGGACGACATCGCACGCAGCAGCATCGCGCCGCCCCAGCCCATGAACTGCAGGCGCCAGAAGGCTCTGTTCTTGTTGCCGAAGAACGGCGTCGGTCTGAACGGCAAGGCTGCCATGAAAAGGTTTGTAACCGTTCGGAGCGGGCTAGGCTAGCCCGCCCCTGTTACTTCCGCCTCAGCTCTTGCGTGCCGCATCGATGGCAGCCTGCAGGTCTTCCTGCGGAACTGCGCCGTGAACCAGCTGTTCGCCGATCACCCATGCGGGCGTCCCGTTGATGCCGAGCTGGCGGGCGAGCTGAAGGTTGCGCTTGAGCTCTTCCTCGACATCGGGCCGGGCTGCAAAGGTGCGTGCCGAGGCGAGGTCGAGCCCCGCCGCGGTCGCCGCAGCGGTGATGCTGGCATCCGAAGGCCGGGCGCCCTCGAACATCGCCTTGTGATAGGCGGGATACTTGCCCTGCGCTGCCGCCGCCAGCGCCATGCGCGCGGCGGGCGCGCTTTCGGGTGCGATGATCGGCAGTTCACGCACAACCACGCGCAAGTCGGGGTTCTTCGCGATCAGCGCGTCCAGGGTCTTCACGCTCTGCCGGCAATAGGTGCAGGCAAAGTCGGTGAACTCCACCAGCGTGACCTTGCCGTCGGGATTGCCCATGACCGCACCGGGGAAGGGTGTTTCAAGCGCGCCGCGCATCGGACCGATCTGCGCTGCCGCCTCGCGCTGCTGCAGCCGCTCCATCGCCTCCGGCAGGACTTCGGGGTGTTCAAGGATATAAGACCGCACCAGTCCTTCGATCGCGGCGCGTTCCTTGCCATTGATTCCTGCGCTCGCCAGCGAGGCTTCAAGGTCCGCGTCGTCGCCTGACGCGGTATCGGCGTCGCGGTGGGCGTACCACCATCCTCCAGCTGCGCCGCCTGCGGCAAGGAGCAGGGCGAGGGCGGCGAAGGCACCTATGCGGCGGGGCTTTGTATCTGACATTGTCTGGTGCCTAGCGGGATTTCTTCTGGCGTTCCATCATTGCCCGCGCCGACATCGCAATGTCCTGCGCGCGTAGCCAGTCGGGCGTGCCCTTGGGCAGTGCGGCCTCGGCGGCCTCGGCGCTGCGCACGGCTTCGGCCAGCCGCATGTTCATCAGCTGCTGTTCGGCACTGGCAAGGCGCGCGCGGGGAATGTCGCCCTTGGCTTCGTAGACCACGCCGAGCTGGTACCAGGTGAAGGGATTGTCCCGGTCGCGCGCTGCCGAGGTCTTCAGCACCTTTTCGGCTTCGGCGAAATTGTCCTTGTCCTCGGTGGCGATCAGGGCGTGGCCAAAGGTGGTGGCGATCAATGGCTCGTTGCCGGTCAGTTGCGTAGCCTTGCGCAGCGGCGCCACGGCATCGGCGGGGCGGCCGGATTCGAGCAGGATCTGTCCTTCCAGCTCGAGAAAATAGGGATTGTCCGGATCGCTGGCGATCAGCGCCCTGGTCTCCGCCAAAGCCTTGTCGACATAAGCCTCCTTGTGGAAGGCATAGGCGCGGGCATAGCGCGCGGGAATGTCGGTCATGTAATCGGGGTAGGCGCGCAGCGTGTCCTGCGGCTCGGCCAGATAGCCGTTGAGCTTGGCCTTGACCCGCTGGAACCGCGCCTGCAGCTCGGCCGGGGGCGGGGTGTTCCACGCCGGGTCCTTCTCGTAGACATCCTGGAGCGTGGTCAGGCGGTCGGACGTCATCGGGTGCGTGCTGTAGAACTCCGCGTCCGGATTCTTGCTGGCATTGTAGCCATAGCGGAATTCCTGGTTCTGCAGCTTCTTGAAGAACTCGATCGAACCGCGTCCGGAAATGCCGGCATCGGAAAGGAATTTTGCGCCCGCTGCGTCTGCCGAGCTTTCCTGCGCGCGGCTGAAGGCGAGGAACTTGCCCAGCGCGGCCTGCTGCCCGGCCATGAACACGCCCAGCGCCGCGTCGGGCGAACCTGCCGCAGCGGCCAGACCGCCGAGCAGCAGCGAAAGCACGGTGATGCCGGTGGCCGGCTTGAGCCCCTCGTTGTACCGGATGATGTGGCCGCCGGTGATGTGGCCCAGTTCGTGCGCGATCACGCCCTGCAGTTCGTTGACGTTGTCAGCCGCGCTTATCAGCCCCGAATGGATATAGATCGCCTGTCCTCCGGCAACGAAGGCGTTGATCGACCCGTCGTTAAGCAGGACCAGATCGATCGCCTTGGGGTTGAACCCCGCCGCCTTGAAGATCGGGGCAGAGGCATCGCGGAACAGCGCCTCGGTTTCCGCATCGCGCAGCACCGATTGCGCAGACGCTGGCTGGATGCAGAGCGACAGCGCGGCGACCAGCGCGAGCAGGCGCGAGAGGAGCAGGGCGGGGATTCGGACCGTCACGACGCCTGGACTATCGACCCGGCGCCTGAACGGCAACTGAAGGTGCCGTGACCTTGGCGAGGAACGGCAGCACTGCGTCAAGCGCGCGGGTATCGCGCGAGAACGGGCGCGCGAACATCATGATGATGCCTTCATGGGAGACACCCTCGAGCAGGACCGGCTGGTTCGGCGCGCCTGCTTCGGTCAGTCGCTGGGCGAGCGCCTGCGAATTGCGCGGCTTGACCCGGGTATCAGCATCGCCCGTCACCAGCAGGAGCGGCGGGGCGTCCTTGCGCGCGAAGTTGACCGGCTGGGTTCTGGAAAGATCAGGCGCACCGCCGAAGCTGTTGATGGTTGCCGGGGAATCGAGGGGCAGGAAATCGAACGGTCCAGCGAGCGAGACCGTCCCGCGGATCGCCTGCGTGTCCAGCCCCACGCCCTTCAGCCACTGCGGATCAAGCGTGAGCATGACCACGTTGTAGGCCCCGGCCGAATGCCCCATCAGCGCCATGCGCGCCGGATCGCCACCATACCTGGCGGCATTGTCCTGCACCCAGCGCAGCGCCGCCGCGCCGTCCTCCAGCATGCCGGGAAACTTCGCCTGCGGATAGAGCCGGTAACCCGCCAGCACGAGCGCATAGCCCTGCGCGCACAGCGTCCGCGCAATGAAGCGATAGTCGTGGGGATCGCCGCTCGCCCAGCTGCCGCCATGCACGAACACCACGATCGGCAGCGCGCCCTTGGCGCCTTGCGGCACGAACATCTCGAGCTTCTGCGCCGGATTCTTGCCATAGCGCTCGGCCGCGACCAGCTGGATCGCGCCATCGCCACCGTTGAGCAGCTTGTCGGCACCGTCCAGCACGGCAACAGCATTATTCCGCATGGCATGGCTGTAGGCGGCATAGCCGACCAATCCGAGCAGGACGAAGCAAAGCGCCGCCCAGCCGATCCAACCCATGCGCCGCCTGCCCTTCACCGTCCGTGCCATGGGGCACTGGCTAGCAGGCTGCCGCCATTGCGCAAGGCACCTGCAGGTGCAGTCTGTCAGCCGATCAGATGGCGCGCTGCACGTTCGAACAGGGCCGCGTCATCGTGCACCTCGCCAAGAGCGACAATCTCGCCGCTCTCGAGGCGACGCACCACCACCAGCGCGAATTCCTCGCCTTCGGGTGGCGCGATCTCGGTGACCTTGCGTGCCGGCAGCGCGCGCAGCGACTGCGCAAGCGCTTCAGGGCCGCGCCTGGCGAGCGCCTTGCCGGCTTCCTCGCGGCGCAGGCGGCGCTCGGCATTGATCACGCCCTTGAGGCCACCAGCGGCTTCGGAGAGGTAGGCGCCCAGCTCACCCCGGCCGAGGCCGATGCGCTGCGCATGGGTCAGCGCGGTGGCGTACTCGGTGAGGCGCGTCTTGTCGTAGTCGGCGCCGAACACCAGCTTGACCACCGGCGTCATCGGCGCGCGCTCCTGCATGGTCAGCCCTGCGTCTTCGAGCAGTTCGGCAAACTCTTCCGGTTCTGCCTGCGCTGCAAGGGCGAAGTCCCAGGCCCGCCCGATCGCGGCATAAAGGGCGCTGCGAGTGCGATCTTCGCTTGAATTGGCCACGAGGGCCAGTTCGCGCGCAGAGGCGAGCCAGTCGGCCAAGGCTTCGGGCAGGGCTTCCGGTTCATCGGCAGGCGCGCCTGCGGGCAGTGGCAGGATATCGTCGTCGAGCCCGAAGGCGGGCTCAGGGAAGATAGCGGCATCAAGCGAGGCGGGGCCATCGGCCCAGGCATCGGTCGGCTCGATCAGCGGACGGCGCGGTTGGCTCTTGATCGGCGCCGAATCGAGCGCTTGCCCGATTTCCAGCAGCAACTCGTCGGTCGTCGCCTGGTCGGCCAGTTCCTTCCAGTTGATCGCACCCATGATGTAGTCGATGCGCGTGCCGTCCGACGAGAACGGCAGCAGGATGCCACGGTAGAGGATCGTGCGGCCAAAGTGGTTCACGAACTCGGCCTCGAAGCCGATCGGCGCCTGATTGGCGATGATCTGCATGTAGTGGTCGGTGATGCGTGACAGCAGCGAGCGGCCGGGCACCTGGCTCAGGCGGGTGATCGAGCTTTCCGTGCCGCACTCGTCGGCCAGCCTGGCGCCGAGAAAGGCAATCGCCGGGTCCTCGATCCCCTCGTCGAAGTGCAGCAGCACGAGGTTGTCGGCAAAGTCCGGATAAGTGCCCGAGAGCAGCGGGGTGACCAGCGGGAACGAATGTTCGCCGAGCAGGCCGGCCCAGTAGTTGTAGGCGCGCACCTGCATGCGGCGCTCGTCCTGCCCCACCACCGGCGGCGGCGGCTCGCTCGGAACGTCGTCCTCGAAACCGGAGAGGTCGAGTTCGGCCTCGGCGGCGTCACGATCAAATCCACGCAAAGTATCCATCAGGCTCACCTGGTCCCCTTGATTGAGGACTGGTCTGGCGCAACTTCGTGAAGAAGTGCTTAAGTTGCGCCAGTGGAGCTTATACGGGGTTAACGCGCAGCGATGGCGGCGGCGGTGGCCAATACCTTCTCGGCTTGGGCAAGGTGCAGTAATTCCACCATTTTCCCGTTGAGGCGCAGCGCGCCCTTGCCGACATTTGCCGGGTCGGCAAAGGCCGCGACGATGGACTCCGCTTCGGCGATATCGGCTTCGCTCGGTGCGAACACACGGTTGCACGTGGCAAGTTGCGCGGGGTGAATAAGCGTCTTTCCATCAAATCCCGAATCGCGCGCCTGCACGCATTCGGCTTCGAGCCGCGCGGTATCCTCGATCGCGTTGCACACGCCGTCGAGGATCACGAGGCCATTGGCCCGCGCCGCCAGCACGGCCATGGTCAGCACCGGCAGGAAGGCCATGCGCCCCGGCAACTGGGCAATGCCGCTATCCTTGGCGAGATCGTTGAGCCCCAGCACGAAGCCTGCAAGCCGCGTGTCTCTTGCGCAATCGGCAATCCGCTCCAGCGCCAAAACGGCGCGCGGCGTCTCGACCATTACCCACAGTTTGACATCGGGCGCGAAGCCGGCAGCGTCCATCCCGGCCGAAAGTGCCTGCACGTCGGCAGCGTCATCGACCTTCGGAGCGAGCACTGCCTCGACCGGAGCCTGTGCGAGCGCAGCGAGATCGTCATGCCCCCATGGCGTCGACAGGCCGTTGATCCGCGCGATCAGCCGGCGATGACCGAAGCCTCCTGCCTGCAACTCGGCGACCAGCGCCGTGCGTGCTTCGGCCTTGGCTTCGGGCGCCACCGCGTCTTCCAGATCGAGGCACACTGCATCGCAATCGAGGCTGCGCGCTTTGGCCATCGCCCGGGCATTGCTGGCCGGCATGTAGAGAAGCGAGCGCAAGGGGCGGGCGTCGGTCATGGCGAGAACCTTCGAACTTCTAGCGTTTTGGCGCAGGGACAGCGTCCAGCCGCCCCTCTTCGCGCGTCGGCATAGGCGCAAAAAAGTGCATGGCAAGTGAAAGCACCAGCCACGCCGCTGCGGCATGAAGTGCGGTCGGCAAGCTGGCAAGATCGGCCACCGAGCCCCAGCACCATGCGCCCAGCGCCATGCCGCCGAAGGTCACCGCCTGATAGATCGACAGGCAGCGGCCGAGAATGTCTTCCGGACTGCGCAACTGCATCGCCACGTTGAGGCTGGTCATTGCGCTGGCCCAACCCATGCCACCCACGAAGGCGGCGAGCACGGCCATCGGGATGCCCGTGGCCGAAGCCATCAGCAATTGCGCGCAGGCGAATATCAGCGTCGCCCCGGTCACCACGGTCTCGCTGCCAAGCCGTTGCCGCACTTTCGAGACGAACAGTGCCGTCACGATCGAACCGATGCCGAACCCGCCCAGCATCAGGCCGTAATCAAGCTCGCTGCCCTTGAGCATGTCGCGCGCCACGCTCGGCATCAGTGCCTGCAGGCCTGCCGCGCCAAAGCCGATGGCCAGACCGCGCAGCAGCACCTTGCGGATCGGCGAGGACGAGGCGCAGAACCGCACGCCCCGGCCGATCGCCGCCAGCATCGGCTCGCGCATCGGCGGCAGCGATTCAGGCCGCCAGCGCGACAGCACCACGATCATGCCGAGATAGCTGATTGCGTTGAGCGCAAAGGCAAGGCTCGTGTCCCACAGCGAGATGAGTATCCCGCCGAGCGCTGGCCCGACGCTCCTTGCCAGATTGAACGAGATCGCATTGAGCGAGATTGCTTGCGGCAGGTCTTGCCGCCCCACCTGCAGCCGCACCGACGCTTGCCATGCGGGGCCGTTCAGCGCCGTACCCATACCCACCATCAACGTGAGCGCCAGCAAGGAGAATGGCCCGACATTGCCGGTATAGGCGAGCACGGCCAGCACCGAGGACACGATCAGCATGCCGGTTTGTGCCGCCAGCATCACCCGGCGGCGATCGTAGTTGTCGGCAATGGCGCCCGCGAATACGCCCAGCAGCAGGATCGGGATCGTTGCCGAGGCCTGAACCAGCGCCACCAGCACGTGGCTGGTGGTCAGCTCGGTCATCAGCCATGCCGCGCCCACCGACTGGATCATCGAGCCGATGTTGGAGAACAGGTTGGCCGTCCAGATTGCCCGGAATGCGGGGTAACGGAACGGTGCTAGGGGACTTCCATGGACAGGCTTGGCAGAAGCGGCTGGCACTACAGGTATCGGACCTTCATCTTCATGCGGACAGGTGCGCCGCCGGTAACGTCAAAGGCCGCCGCCTCGAACTTGGGCGCCGACATCTTGACCGGCGCATCGCGCGAGAAGCCGAAACCTTCCTTCGGCAGGAACAGCGTCTTGTCCATCTTCTTGTTCCCATTCTCGTCATGCAGGAGAACGATGGCATAGCGCCCCGGCATCACGTCGCGGATCACCAGCGGGCCGGGCTGGTCTGCCCGGATCGACGCGGTGCGGCGATTGGGGTCCTTGTCGCATCCTTCCGGGAACAGCTTGGGGTTTGCGCTCATGCACAGCCAGATCATGCCCTTGGCATTGCGCAGGCCATTGATGTCGACCGTGATGCTTGTCGGCGCAGGGGCATTTCCGGCGAGAAGAAATGGCAGAAGGAGTAAGGCGCGCTTCATGGTGCGGACAGTCCCTTGTCTGTGCCGCACAGCCGGTCCCAGAAACGGAAATAGAGACCGTAGTTGCAGCGATAGAGTTCATGATGACGATGGTGATGGCTCGCCGTTATCAGCCAGTTCCCTGCGCCAGAATGAACGAGCCAGCGGGGGAACATCTCCCAGCCCATGTGATTGGTCACGCCCATCACGGTCATCACCAGCAGCACCAGCCCGAGCATCCCGACATGGATCGGGATGACGAAGACCAGCGCCGGAATCAGCAGCGAGACGATCGCCGCCTCGATTGGATGGAAGTTCATGGCGGCCCATGCCGTGGGCGGGCGGCTGGCATGATGGATGGCATGGATGCGCCGGAACACCTGCGGACGATGCATCCAGCGATGCGTCCAGTAGAACCAGGTGTCATGGATGAAGAGGTAAAGCAGCAGCGAGACCGGCATCCACCACAGCGGATAGGCCAGCGGGTCGGCATAGATCCTGGTCCATCCGCGCTGCTGCCAGCCCCACGCGACCACGCCGGCCGGCACGCCGTAGATTGCGGCGGTGGCGAGGCTCCAGGTGATCTCCGAACGGATCTGCTTTTCAAGGCCAGCATAATGCCCCGGCCGCACCTTGTGCGTCGCCCAGGCGAACATTCCGCTGGTGATCAGATAGCGCACCGCGACGATCACGGTCATGGCAATCGCCGAGGCTAGAACGCTGTCCATTGCGCGTCCCTATGCCAAGCTTTTGAGGCGGAGGACAGCCCTGCCTTGGGGCAGGGCCGAGCCTTCCGCAGATCAGCTCGCGCGGCGAACCTTGTGCTTGTGCGCACCGACGCCCGGCGCACCGCGCGGACGGAAGCGACGCGGCTTGCCCGCGTCCTCGCGCTCGCCACCGTTGAGGGTGGCTTCGAGCACAGGATTGCGCACCGGGCCACGATCGGCGGCACCGCCGTCACGACGCTCCTGACGCGGCGAGACATCGCGCGGGCGCCCGTCCCGGCCTTGCGCGCGGCCCCCGTGGGCCTGGCTGTTGCGGTTCTGCCCACCACGACCGTCGCCGCCGCGACCCTGACCGCCGGCACCACGACCGCCATTACCGCGTGCATCGCGCGCGTCACGGCGGGCATCCTGCTCCATTTCCGCAGGCTTGCGGCTCGGTGCAGGCAGCTTGGCGGCTTCGGCCATGAAATTCTCGGGCAGGCCCATGGTGTCGATCTTGACCCGGGTCAGCTTCTCGATGTCCTTGAGGTAGGGCTTCTCGTCCGGCGCACAGAAGCTGATGGCAATGCCATCAGCGCCGGCACGCGCGGTGCGGCCGATGCGGTGGACGTACTGTTCGGGCACGTTGGGCAGTTCGAAGTTGAACACGTGGCTCACACCCGAAACGTCGATGCCACGCGCGGCGATGTCGGTGGCGACCAGCACCGGGCACGAACCCTGACGGAAAGCCTCGAGCGCGGCAGTGCGCTGCGCCTGGCTCTTGTTGCCGTGGATGGCACGAGCGTCGATCCCTGCGGACGAAAGGTGGCGCACCACGCGGTCGGCGCCGTGCTTGGTGCGGGTGAACACCAGCGCGCGGTCCAGTTCCTTCGATGCCAGCAGCGCACGGATGCGCAGCGTCAGCAAGGCCTGCTTCTCGGCCTGGTTGATGAAGGTCACGTACTGCTCGACCCGCTCGGCCGTGGTCGAGTTCGGGGCGACTTCGACGCGCACCGGATTGACGATGAACTGCTTGCCCAGATCTTCGATGGCCTTGGGCATCGTGGCCGAGAAGAACAGGCTCTGGCGGGTCTTGGGCAGCAGGTTGGCCACGCGCTTCAGCGCATGGATGAAGCCGAGGTCCATCATCTGGTCGGCTTCGTCGAGCACGAAGATTTCGGTGCGGCCAAGCGTCAGCGCGC
Organism: Novosphingobium sp. CCH12-A3; assembly: GCF_001556015.1. Classification (NCBI taxonomy): domain Bacteria; kingdom Pseudomonadati; phylum Pseudomonadota; class Alphaproteobacteria; order Sphingomonadales; family Sphingomonadaceae; genus Novosphingobium; species Novosphingobium sp. CCH12-A3. The sequence goes on from NZ_LSIA01000029.1 coordinate 74,060, forward strand.
GCTGGTCGATTAGGTCGAGCAGGCGGCCCGGCGTGGCGACCAGAATGTCGACGCCCGGCACCAGGCGGCGGGCCTGCTTGCCGACGGGCACGCCGCCGAACACGCAGTCGACCGACATATTGAGATTGCGGGCATAGCCCTTCATGTTGTCAGCGATCTGTGCGGCCAGTTCGCGCGTCGGCGAAAGCACCAGCATGCGGCACGAGGCCGGCTTGCGCGGCTGCGGATTGGCGGCAAGCCGGTGCAGCGAAGGCAGCGAGAACGCGGCGGTCTTGCCGGTGCCGGTCTGCGCGATGCCAAGCAGGTCACGGCCCTGCAGCAGGGCCGGGATGGCTTGGCGCTGGATTGGCGTGGGATCGTTGTAGCCCTTGGTTTCAAGGGCGCGGAGAATGGGTTCGGCAAGGCCGAGTTCGGCGAAGAATGACATGAATATGCTTTCGTGGGCGCATCGGCGCAGGGCCGACGCGCGAGTTGAATTCGCTGGGCGCACATGCCTGAAGGGCACGAGCGGGGTCGATCATGCGACCCATGCGTGAAAGGGGAAGCGGGCGGGGCAACAACCGTTCGTCCGGAGCGGATCTCTGCCGTTTCAGCGAAATCTCACGCCAGCATCCGGACTGCAGCGGGTTGCCCGCCACCGGTCTTGCTGCGGTGCACATAGGCAGCACTTCCCGTTAAAGCAAGGAAATTCGGGCAAAAGGCGGTTGCAAGGCTTCGTCCAGCTCGCCAACGTGCCCGCAAAAGGAGTGGGTCGATGCGTTTCACGATTGGTCTGGTTTCTGCCTTCGTCCTTGTCGGCAGCCCTGCGCAGGCCGCGCCCACGGGGGCCGAGGCAAGGATGGTCGCCACCGTCGATGCCGAACAGGCGCGCACCCTCAAGTTCCTTGAAACAATGGTCAACCAGAACTCGGGCAGCCGCAATCTCGAAGGCGTACGAAGGTTGCGCGATATCGTTGCGCCCGAGTTCACGGCTCTGGGATTCACTTCGCGCTGGATTCCGATGGAGCAGACCGGGCGCGCCGGGCATCTCGTGCTCACGCACAAGGGTCGCAAGGGCGGGAAGAAGCTCCTGCTGATCGGCCACCTCGATACCGTGTTCGAGCCGGATTCCCCGTTCCAGACCTATGTGCTGAACGGCGACAAGGCGACCGGTCCCGGCGTGGGTGACGACAAGGGCGGTATCGCCGTGATCCTCGCCGCCGTTCGTGCCATGCAAACGGCAGGCACGCTCAAGAACGCCAACATCGAGGTATTCCTCACCGGTGACGAGGAAGAGGCAGGCTCCCCCACCGAAGTCGCACGCGCAGATCTTGTCACCGCAGCCAAGGCTGCCGATGTCGCGCTCGATTTCGAAGGGCTGAGCCGCGAAAATGGCAACGACATGGGATCGATCGCCCGCCGCTCCTCACAAAGCTGGACGCTGACGGTCGAGGCGAAGTCCGGCCACTCCAGCGGTGTCTGGGGGGCAAATGCCGGCGATGGCGCCATCTATGCTGCGTCGAGGATATTGAGCGCTTTCCGGGAGGAACTGCCCGAACCCTACCTTACCCTTAACGTGGGCCTGATCGCAGGTGGGGCGGAAGCTGACGTGGCCGATGACAACGCTCATGTTTCGGCGCAGGGCAAGACCAATATTATCCCCGGAAAGGTCGTGGCGCGCGGGGACCTGCGCACACTCAGCCTCGAACAGAACGCTGCCGCGATGCGCAAGATGGAGTGGATCGTGGCGCGCAGTTACCCAGGCGTCACCTCGGCGAAGATCACGTTCAGCGAAGGCTACCCGCCGATGGCGCCGACCGCAGGCAACAAGGCGCTCCTCGCCAAGCTGAACCGGGTCAACGCCACGCTCGATCTGCCTGAGATGCAGCCGCTCGATCCGATGAAGCGCGGCGCGGGCGACATCAGCTTCGTTGCCGAATACATCGACGGTCTCGTCGGCCTCGGCCCCCATTCCACCGGCGACCATGCGCCCGGCGAGACTGTCGATGTCGCCAGCATCTGGACCCAGGCCAAGCGCGCTGCCCTGCTGATGACGCGGCTGGCGGCGGAAAAGTCCGACCGGTGAACGACGATCACCCGCCCAGCCCATGCACCGGTGTCTGCGAAATCGATCCGGTCAGCACGCAGTGCCGCGGTTGCCATCGCACACTGGCCGAAATCACCGCATGGTTCACGGCATCGGCTGCGCACAAGCACGCGATCCTGCGCGACCTCGCTGCGCGTCAGAGCGTCAGCGTGACATCCAAATAGCCGTAGGTCGTATCCCCGGTCGGCGGCGCATTCGGCGCGTCGCGCAGCAGGCTCCGCTTGAACAGCACTGCCGCTCCGCCATCCACCTGCAGCAGCCCCGGCACGATCCAGTGCCGTACGCGCCCTTCGATCTGGTGCCCGCCGAGGCTGCCTGAGGCTCCGCTGGCATCACGCACCCCGGTCGCGGCAAACTGGTCGCGCCGGTTCTCGGCCCAGGCCGTGCGCCACGCCACGAAAGCGTCGGTTCGCTTCGACGGAGTCACTTCCAGACGCAGCGAGGGCGAGACGATGTTGCTCCGCCGAAACGGCCCGTAAAGCCCGTTTGGCCCGAATTCGAAGCGCCGCGCCGAATAGAGCGTGTCGAAACGGGTGAACTTGTGTGCGCTGCCCTTATCGCCACTCGCGGCGTCGAACATCGCCACCACGCGGGGCTTCCAACCACCGGCAAAGGTATAGCCGGCATCGGCGTGGACGAACCAGGCGAACACGTTGAGATCGGTCACATCCGCCGCCCCCGATGTCCGCCGTGCCTTGCCGAACTGGACCGCGCCTTCGACGTCGTGGTCCCAAGCCCCGGCGCTTGCCTTCACGAAGTGGCGCGCGCCCACCGTGCCGATCCGCCGGTTCGCTGTCGCCAGCCCCGCGCCGTCGCGCTCGATCAGTCCGAAGGCATAGGGCTGAAGGGTCCCGCCAAGCACCTGCGGCAGCGTACCATGCGCGCCAAAGAACATGACGTCGAAGTTCTCGCGGTCCCACTTCACCCGGTCCTCGCGAATGCCCGCAACGTCGTCCGGCAGGCGCTGGTGGGGCAGGGCGAACATCAGGTCGAGCCTGCGTCCCTTGCCCCCGTCCAGCTCAAGATGCGCGCCCGTGAAGGCATTGGTCGTATTGCGAAATCGCTGACGCGCCACCATGCGCCGGTTGCCGAGGTCGAGGGTGTAGCGCCCCAGCGTCAGCGTGCTCTTGCCCGCCAGCTTCACCGCCATGTTTGCCTGCACCAGTTCGAGCGCGTTGACCTCGCCAGTGTTCGCTGAAGAGCGCGCGTCCTGTCCCCAAGCCCGCGCGTCCCAGAGCTCGGCATTGAACCGCACCGGCCCGGCATCATAGCCGGCGGCAAGCTCGGTCCTGAGCGAAACCATCGTGTCGGTTGCGGGGGCAGGGGCGGGGCGGAACTGCCCGCCGATCGATTCCACACGCAGCCGCGCCGAGGCTGACAACGTCCACGGGCCTTCCTCGGCCTGCGCGGGCAGCGCAATGCTGCAGGCAAGGACGGCAACGGCAATGCGCTTCACGATCTGACTTTCCCCGGCGCACCCGTGGTCGGATAGCGTTGCTACTGCCCATAGCCTGCACTTGCATGCCACGCCATACGCAGCTAACGGCACCCCACGTCATTTGGGGAGTAGCCACCGCTGGCAGGTTTTCGGGCCTGGCGCGGCCCTCAGCGTCAACATGCTTGGTCGAGAGACCATGGCGCAGGCGGCAGGACTTTTGTCCACCGGGCGAGACCAATGACAGCGAACCCATCGTCCGGGCCGGGCGGAGGGGTAAGCTGTCGTTGGCCTGATCGCTCCGCCCGGCCCCGGAATTGTCGATGCTCGAAGCCTTCAGCACGTCCACCGCGATTGTCGCGCTCGCCGAGATTGGCGACAAGACGCAATTGCTCGCGATCATCCTCGCCGCCCGGTTCAAAAGGCCGCTGCCGATCGTCCTCGGCATCCTTGGCGCAACGCTTGCCAACCACTTCCTCGCTGCCCTGCTCGGTGCGACCGCCGCCGCCTTCCTCGATGGCCAGTGGTTCCGCTTCGCCATTGCCATCGGTTTCGTCGCCATGGGCCTGTGGACCCTGGTGCCGGACAAGATGGACGAGGACGAAGCACCCAAGCCTTCGCGCTACGGCGCATTTCTCACTACGCTGGTGGCATTCTTCATCGTCGAGATGGGCGACAAGACGCAGATCGCCACGATTGCTTTGGGCGCACGCTTCAACGATGCCATCGCGGTCACTGCCGGTACGACGCTTGGCATGATGATTGCCAACGTCCCAGCCGTGATCTTCGGCAACGAATTGATCAAGCGTGTTCCGCTCGACATCGTGCGAATGGTTGCCGCCGCGCTGCTCGTTGCCACCGGCGTGTGGTTGTTCGTTCAGACACTGGGCTTCTTCTAAGCCTTTACGCGTTCGGCATTTGTTCTAAACTGGCGACATGATCGAATCAGCTGCCACTGGTCCCGGCGCAAGCCCGGATGTCGTCGAACGCGAAGCACGCGCCGTCGCGCGCGGCATCTGCCGCCTGTTCGCGCGCAACGACATCTGGTGCCTGCCCGAAATGCCGCTTCGTTCCGGCAGGCGCGCCGATCTCATGGGCATCGACGCCAAGGGGCAGGTCGTGATCGTGGAGATCAAGGTCTCCCGGGCCGACCTGCTGGGCGATGGCAAGTGGACCGATTACCTGGATCATTGCGACCGGTTCTACTGGGGACTTGCGCCGCATCTTGACCGTGCCGTGCTCGACACCGACAATTTCCTGCCGCATGCTTGCGGGGTAATCGTCGCCGACGGTTATGATGCCGAGATTCTGCGCCCTGCGCCCACCATTCCGCTGGCTGCTGCACGCCGCAAGGCCGAAGTGGAACGTCTTGCCCGCGCCTCGTTGCGCCGTCAGCTTGTCGGCATTGATCCCCATTGCGCCGCTTGGGAAAGCTGATCAGGCCCGCCGCTTGATGCCCAATGGCGGTACCAGCGCCAGCAAGGCGGCGCGCGATGCCAGGAATTCATGCCACAGCGCCGTCGCGGCCGGGCCGGGGCTTTGCCCGCGCGCCGAAACCGCAAGCAATGCCGCCAATCCCGGCTCCATGATCGCGGCGAGATCGTCAACGCCCTGCTTCGCCAAGTCATAGCGCCATCCACCGGTATCACGCATGATCGCCGGGAAGTTGCGCACTTCGGGCTTGCGCATTTCCTGCTGCAAACCCGCGAGAGTGCAGACCACGGCAGCGGCATCGTGCAATGCCGACCACTTCATCGACATGGCATTGCCAGCGGCATGGCCGAACTCGGCCCGGCCCGCCTGCGGCAGCGCGGCGCGCGAATCACCTGATGACGTCGAAACCCCGTTCATGGTTTCGGCCTAGCCCGCAACCCGTTCCCAAATTGCTAAACGCGACTGGAACACAAAATCGCTGGCATGCCCGCCAAGCCGCTGCTAGGTGCCGTCTCGGCCCTGCACCCGTAGCTCAGCTGGATAGAGCGTTGCCCTCCGAAGGCTGAAGTCAAGGGCTGCTGGTTTGTGAGAGACGTAGAAAAGGAGATTGTTTACAAAGGTTTGCGGGAGTTACCGTTGAGGCTTCCACCCTACAGGTTTTCCGCGTAAGCACTGCGTAAGCAACAGGCACCCATAGCTCAGCTGGATAGAGCGCTACCCTCCGAAGGTAGAGGTCTCAGGTTCGAATCCTGATGGGTGCGCCATCTCTCAGACAGACAGTACGATCGCTTTCAGGCTCCTTCATGAGGAACTGGGCGGAGCTGATGGCGCCGTTGTGACGCTGCGAATGCCTCCAAGCCCTGCGGGACTTGACCAGCATCGCTCGCAAGCGGCACGCGTAATGGCAGAACTTACCTGCGACTTCTCGCCGTTCACGAGTGTTTCGGCATCCGACAGCTATTGTCGGACGCCGACATTCAAAGGGGTGCTCAGATGCCGCACTGTTGATTGATCTAGCAGGGAGCGTAGCGCTGTTCCTGATCAAGCTAGCGCGAAGGGGGGCTAGCCAATGCTACAGATCGTGCAAGGCATGTATTTCCGGCCGGTACCGCTCACGGACACGCTACACCGGGGTATTTTTTATACAAACCTGCGCGCCTTTCGTGAGCAGACACTGACCTTCGTTTTTGGCAGGCTGCTGCCTTCGACGACATTTGATGGTCCGCGCACCTTCACGGTCGAAGCGCGAGAGCAGCTGGAAGCCCAGAGCCCCTCCGGGACGCTTGAAGTCCTCGCCGCCACCAGTGGCGACCAGTTGCTCGACGAGGTTGCCGCAGTAGTCGCCTTCTGTACCAACGCCACTTGCGTCCGCGACCATGACATGGCGCGCCGGCTGATTTCTGCTCAACAAGGAGAGGAAAGAAATCGCCGCGGTCCCGCGAGCCTATTGCGCCAGACCTTCGACGCAACGGTTATCCTCACGGACGAGGGTGTAGCGGACCTTGAACGCTTCACGCGCTCACTCCTCGGGCTACAGCGCAAGAGCTACGAGGCGGTCATCAGGGCCATACGCCAGATCGTCGATGCGACGCTTATCGTCGATGAAGACGCCGCATTAGCATATACATTGATGGTGGCGGCTCTAGAATCACTCGGCCAAGCGTCCGAAAGCGAACCCGCTGTCTGGGAGGACTACGATCCGTCGAAACGACATCGGATAGACGCAGCCACCCAAGGACTTGACGACGTTGTCCGCGCGCGGATCGAGAGCGCCGTGCTTGCAAATGAGCATCATGGTCTTCAGCGGCAGTTCGTCGCCTTTGTGCTAGATCACGTTGAGCCCTCCTTCTATCGGAACGAAGCTGTTGGCGCGATCCGACCAATTAAGACTACCGAGCTCCCAAACGCGCTGCGCCAAGCCTATTCTATCCGCTCGCGAACCGTTCACGCTTTGGAGCGCTTGGCTCGGGAGGTTTGGATGGCAGGCGATCGTGCCGATACGGCATTGCTAGACACCGGCATTGTCCTAAGTTTGGAAGGACTGTCACGCCTGAGCCGTCATGTGGTGCGGCGCTTCGTTGAGCGTGCTCCTCAAGGTGTCGATTCGACATTCAACTACCGCTCAGCACTACCCGGAATCATGCCGGGCCGCTGGGCAGCGCAATATTGGATCGGAAGGGCCGAGGGGTTCAATCGTGATACCGCTGCCGAGTATTTCGATGGAATGCTAACATATCTGATCGAGGGGCTATCAAAGCGTAGCGAGACGGGTCTTGTCGATATGAGCCCTGTTCTAGAATCCATCGAGGGCACGGCGCTCGGCCTTTCCAAACGAGAGGATCGCCTTGCGATGGCCGGGATCATGACGGTCTGGAACACGGTCGCTCCCCCGGACCGTCGTCGCAGGCTCAAGCCGAAGCTCGCCAAGCGGTTTGAGGCCGACTTGGCGGAACCGAGCATGGTGAGCTTCGCAATCGGAATGGTGCTCGGACGGCCGATTGAATGGTCGACCGAAGATATGCAGTTGCTTTCCGACGCCCGCTGGAAAGAGCGGTTAGGCAACAAACCCGCCCCTCTTCCGATGCGAGTTGATGCGGCTCTCCACATCCTGCTCGCAGACCGGCTCTTGCACGAGGGCAGCAAAACTAAGGCGCTGGGTGAGCTCGGTCGTGCGGTCGAGACTGTTCCCGGACTTGCTCCCCTGATCGAGTTCGAACAGGCGATCGAACGTAGCCGTCCGGTGGGGGCCGCGAGGCGCTATGGCATCAAACCCAACGAGGCGTTCGTTCGGCATAGGCCCGGTATTCGTCTGCCAGAACAGTGGAAAGGTGGCTTTCCTCTAGCCTGATTTGGACACCCATGAGCACCTCACCGAGCAGCCAGATGGAGAGCGTGGCTGCAGTGGGTAAGTGTATGAACAGGCCTGCCAGATTCAGCCTCAGGGCCAGAAAGATGGGATTGCGTGACACAGCGAACACCCCGTGGGTGACCAACTCGGTAGGCCGTTTGTTGTCGATGCCGATCCGCCATGCGCCTCCCATCGTGCTCTGCGCCAGCGCGACCAGAGGCAAGGTCAGCACCAGTAGCATGGAACCGGCCCAGCGCATCGGCGCGCCGTCCAACCATGGGATCAGGCCCAACCTGTTGGGCTGTAGGCCTAACGTGAGGCATACAGTCAGAGCCAGTATTCCCCCGGTCAGCGCTTTGAACCAGATGCCGACAAACCCCTCTGCGCTGTCGTTGCGTGGCAGGACCAATGGATTGACCCCTGTGCGGCGCCAGGTACGCCAAGTCGGCCACACGAACACAGCGGCGAAGAACACGACATAGTACGGGAGAAGGAGCTTGGTCATGGCGAATGTCCTTGCAACAGGGATGATTCGCCTCTCCAGTGCACCCTGTAGCTACTACAGAGTCAAGTCCGTGAAGATTGGCGAACTGTCCCGGCAAACCGGGACGAACATCGAGACCATCCGCTACTACGAACGCATCGGTCTGTTGCCGTCGCCCATCCGCACGGGGTCAAACTACCGCGACTTTGGCGAGGTGCATCGAGCAAGGTTGACCTTTATCCGGCACGCTCGAGAGCTTGGATTCACGATAGAAGGCATCCGCTCCTTGCTCGACCTCAGCGATCACCCAGAGCAGGACTGTGGGGCGGCCGACCGCATTGCCAGTCGTCACCTGAGCGAGATCGAAGGGAAGCTCGCCCAACTCACTGCCTTGCGAAACGAGTTGCAGCGCATAGTTCAACAGTGCCGCGGGGGGATTGCGGGGGACTGCAAGGTCATCGAAGCACTGGGCGATCACGGACTATGCGCTGAAGATCACAAAGCCGGCGTTGGTCCAAAGCGCAGATAATCTCCGCTGCCCGCCTAAGGCAGTGGGCAAACCCTCACTGCCCAGTTCCAGGGTAGCAGCTGATCGAGCTTGGCGGCGGGGTGATCGGCGATCCGCGCGAGCACATCAGCCAGCCACGCCTGCGGATCGACATCGTTGAGCCGGGCGGTCTGGATCAGCGTGTAGAGCACCGCGGCCCGCTCGCCGCCCCGATCGGACCCGCAGAACAGCCACGCCTTCCGGCCAAGCGGCACGCAGCGCAGCGCCCGCTCAGCGGCATTGTTGGTTAGGCAGATCCTGCCATCATCGAGGAAGCGGGTGAACGCATCCCGCCGGCGCAGCATGTAGTTGATGGCCTTGGCGAGGTCATGATTGCGCGACAGCCGAGCCAGCTGGCCGATCAGCCAGGTGTGAAGCTCTGCCATGAGCGGCGCGCTCAGTTCCTGGCGAACGGCGTGGCGCTGGGCTGCGGTCCTGCCGTTGATCTCGCGCTCGATATCGAACAGCGCATCGATCCGCTGCACGGCCTCCAGCGCGATCGGATAGATCATGCCGGTGCGCTCGTTACGGCTCTGTCGGCGCGCCGCGGCGGCAACATCGGCCAGTTCGAAGAACTTGCGCCGAGCATGGGCAAAGCAGCCCGCCTCAAGCACGGGTCGGGGCTGACGGCCAGCGACATAGAGCTCGCCGTACCCGCCATAGGCATCGGCCTGCAGGATCCCTGACCAGGAGGCGAGGTGCGCGCGGGGATGCTCACCGCGGCGATCGCGCGAGTAGCGGAACAGGGCTGCTGGCGGATCCGCGCCGGCGAAGGGTCGGTCATCACGGACGTAGACCCAAAGCCTTGCCGTATCGGTCTTGCCCTTGGCCATGACCGGCACGGTCGTATCGTCGCCATGCAATCGCTCGGCGGCAAGGACGTGGGCCTCAATCAACCGGTAGAGCGGCATCAGGGCGAAGGCGGCCGCGCCGACCTGATCAGCCAGCGTCGACGTGCTGAGCGGCACGCCTTCACGGGCAAAGCGCTCGGCCTGGCGGTTGAGCGGCTGATGCTGCCCGTACTTCTCGAACAGCAGCATCGCCAGGAAGCTGGGACCAGCCCATCCCCGCGGCACCACGTGGAACGGTGCCGGTGGCTGCGTGATCGTCTCGCAGTCCCGGCATGAGAACTTCTCGCGGACGGTCTGGATCACCTTCCATGAGCGCGGGATCACTTCCAGGGTCTCAGTCACATCCTCGCCGAGCTTCGACAGGCGCTCCCCGCCGCAGGCCGGACAGGCACACGGTGCCGGGATGACGACCCGCTCGCGTGGCAGGTGATCGGGGAATGGCTTACGGGCTGGCCGCTTGCGCTCAAACGCATCGACTGTGGTTGCCTTCGCCGCGGCTGCTTCCGCGATCACGTTGTCTTCTGCCGCGTCGGCTTCGAGATCCTCGAGCTGCAGCTCCATCTGTTCGAGTAGGCGGCGAGTGCGTTCGGCGCTGGCGCCGTACTGCTCGCGCTTCAGCTTGGCGATCTGCAGCTTGAGGTGGGCGATCACCGCCTCGGTGGCGCTCTCGCGGGCCTGAGCATTGGCGAGCCGGGCTTCAGCCTCATTGGCCCGCCGGGTCGCCACGGCCAGCAGCGCTTTGAGCGCTACTACATCGTCAGGAAGGGGCGAAACAGCGGCTTCCATGAGCCCGAGTGAATCAATATCTGGCCGCCGCTGCAAGGCCAAAATGGCATCAGGATGCGATTATCCCGCGCTGGCAGGTCGCCACGAATACTGCGGGTTGCGCCAGTCGATCCCGTCAAGCAGGCACGCCAGCTGCGCGGCTGTCAGCGACACCAATCCGTCCTTGGCCGAGGGCCACACGAACCGGCCCTTCTCGAGCCGCTTGGCGTAAAGCGACATCCCGATCCCGTCATGCCAGATGATCTTCACCAAAGATCCGGCCCTGCCACGGAACACGAACAGGTCGCCGCCGTGCGGGTCGCGCTTCAGGCCCTGTTGCACCATCAGCGCGAGACCCTGCATGCCCTTGCGCATATCGGTGTGACCCATCGCGATCCACACCCGCGCGCCGGCAGGGATCACCGCAGTGCCTTCAACACCGCCGTCACAAGCGCCGGCGATGCCGATGGAAAGATCGTCATCCGCTGGTCGCGCGGCAGGTCGACGATGATAGCTGCGTCCGACACCGGCGCTGCGCGTTCGCGATCCTCGATCACCAGCGCCTCGGCAAAATCAGCGGGACGCCCATCCCCGGTTGGCGGCGTTACCGCGCCAACAGCGAGCTTGTTGCGCCACGTGTAAAGCTGGCCCGTTGAAATCTCGTGCCGCCGCGCGACTTCCGTTGGGCTGGCCCCGGGCGCGAACGCCTCCGTCAGGATCTGAAGCCGCAGTTCTTCGGTCCACCGCCGGCGACGCTCTGGCCCTGAAAACACCGTGATCTGGCCCACCAACCGCTCCTAAGTGCGCTCATACGAGCACTCTTAAGAGCGGGCCGGTCACAGCCGCACAAGGCGACCTTCGCCGGATGGGTACGATCGAACGCGGTGAGGACCCTGTACTGAATCTTAGTCGCTTCGTGCTCGGCGAGGCGGAGTTTATTGGAGCAGCGTCGACTGCCAGCGACCGACCGCAGTCGGATGAGGGGCAACCGGGAGAAGTGCGTTCTGACTAACGTCGGAGATACTCCGGCGTCACTCCACATGTACGACTAACGCTCTAGCGCGTTCTCCGAAAAATGCTTGCGGATGAAGTCGAGCTTGGGATCGATGTATCGCCGACAAAAAGGCCTGTTCGGGTCGGTGCGATAATAGTTCTGATATCGCTCGTCCGAAGCTTTGAAGCCCGCGAATGGTAGGACGAGGGTGTGGACCGGCTTGCCGGTCTCCGCAGCGTATCCGCGTATCGCCTCATCGGCTTCGGCTCGCTGAATCTCGTCGAAGATATAGATCGCGCTTCGGTACTTGTTTTGAACCGAGCGCGCACGAGTGGCGGAGTGTGTGCGCAGGTGCACCTCGGACAGTGTCTCCAGTCCGATAACGGAGGGTTCGAACGTTACAATCACCCCCTCGGCCCAGGTGTCCGCCGGGGCGGCCGATTGTAGGAAACCCTGCTCGACCTGCGTGACGCCACGCAACGCTTGGAAAACGCCCTCGGTGCACCAGTGGCAACCTCCTCCAAAGCCCACCTTTGCCATACTCAACTCCTGCGCAAAGGCACAACGGCTGGGCCAGGCTTATCGAGCTGGCGGACGAACGCGATGATCCGCTGTCCGACATCGTTCGCCATTTCGACATGAGGGTAGTGCCCAGCGCCGTCGACAATCATGGTTTCGGCATGGAGCCTCGAAGCCAAGCTTCTGGCTTCTTCGACAGGGTCCGTGAAGTCGGGATCCTTTGTGCCCATGACGATGAGGCTCGGCACAGAGATCTCGTCCAAGATCGCTGCGGTGTCGGACTTCGACAATGAGAGCATCGTCAAGAGAGCCTGCATGCGCTTTGGCTCCCTGAGGTTTGCAGCAATCGCCGCTCTTACCTCAGCATGATCCGGCGCCGGTTTCGTCGGGAATAGGCTGCTCCAGTAAGTGGTCCAGAACCAGGTTCGCCATGGCCCCGCGAATCCGAGCCCAAGGACAAGTTTCTGGATCGTCGTGAGGGGAAGATCGCGAACGATCGGACCGAGCAGCACCACCCCGTTGACGTGACTAGGAGCTTCCTTGGCAGCCCAAAGCGCGGAGCCGGCTGCGAACGAGTTACCCATGATCACGGCTGGCCCGGCAGCCAACTGTCGGAGGATGGCGACGGCGTCACGGCCGACCGCTCGCGCGGAGTAATCCGACCACTCCGGCGACGATTGGCCGAACCCGCGAACGTCCATCGTCACCACTCGGCATCCCGCATGCTGCAGCATGGGCTTGATGAGCCGATACTCGGAGCGCAGGTCTCCCATTCCTGGGATCCCTACAACGAGAGGTCCGGTTCCGCCCGTATCGTCGAAGGCTATCCTGCCGCCCTCTGTCTGAAGGAACTGGGTCTGCACATCGTTAGGCGCCATGAAACGATCCGATCCGTTGAGCAGCAGACCTATCGGCTGACTTCGAAAAGGAACCACGCTCGGCGTTCCGCCTCGTCGGTCCAGGTATCGATCAGGCCGGAGGTCGCGTTGTCCTTCGCCTCGTCGGCGACGTCCTTTGCGCGGCGCAGCGACTCGACCATGTGAAGATTATCGGCGCGCAGTTCCGCCAGCATGTCCTGCGGCGTGACGAACTCCGCGTCGTTGTCCTTGATCGTCTGGTGGCGGGCGATATCGCCGATCGATCGTATGGTCGTATTTCCGGTCTTCCGGGCGCGCTCCGCCATCGCATCGGTCGCTGCTAGGATTTCCGCAGCTTGCTCATCAAGAAGGAGATGATAGTCCCTGAAGTACGGGCCCGAGACATGCCAGTGAAAGTTCTTGGTCTTGAGGTAGACCGCATAGCTGTTCGCCAAAATGATCTTCAACGCATCCGCGACCGTCATGGTCGCGTTCTCGTCGAGGTCAGATGGTGAAGGCACGGTTGCAGCACTGGAGTTTGTCATCGCGTGAACTTCCTCGATGATGGCTAGCGCAAAAGATCAGCGCCGATTCTCTGGCACGCTGAGGTATAGAAGATGAATTTACCTCAGATCGAAGTCCAATGGCCTGTGTCTATAGTTTCGATAGTTCTGGCGACCAGAAGGGGCGCTTGGAGCGGCATGGGAACATGGGAAGGCAGCGAACCCCACATGCTCATCAGGCACCCGGCTGATAGCCCAATACGAAAGCGATAACCTTCTCCGAGGACATCTCGCACGGCTTCAGCGACGCACTGCCCGAAGCAACGCGATACAGATTGAAGCTGACGATGTCTTTCCCGGCTAGTTCTCGAGCAAAAAGGCTGTTCCTCCGTCCATCCTCCGACCGACGAACCGTCACGCCGAAACGCCTGCCTTCGTAAGCGCCTTCGCTATACCCCTCAGGCAGTCGCTCTAAAGCCGTATCGAATTCTGGATGGTCCATTCTGCATCACCGCCAATCGGCCTTCGCCCTGCGAACGTGAGCGCCGCGCCATGCGATTGGGGTCATCGCGTCAGTCTGACGTTGCGGCCCCAAAGAAACCCCGCGTCATTAGCGCTAGCGAAGTCGGGGTCCACGTAGATGAAAACACGCTTGATAAGCGCGCCGTCAAACTCGAATACGTTGGCGAAACGGCCTTCGGACCGGCCTTCAACCGGCCACGGCGTGCCGTCAGCCATAACGCCACCTTCAAAGCCTTCCACGATCACGTGGTCGCCGGCTACGTGGAAGGTCATGCGATCGAAATCGTGCTCGATCCGCTGAAGCGACCCCAACAGACCCTTGGCGACTTCCATGAATTCGGCTTTGCCATATCCAACTCCGAACTTCGGGAAGTACGTCACGACATCGTCAGTCAGAATGTCGAGGATGGTGGGATCGCCGCTGTCGATTTTCCGGAAATAGCTGGTGGCGACGGCGATGCGGTCTTGGGTCAGCTCTGCATTCGGCACTCTATGAACTCCTGAGATGCGGAAGCTTTATCCGCTATTGCTTCGAGAATAATGGGCCCTGCAGGATCAGCCGGTCTGCTGCCCGGAATTCAACGGAGCGCTGAGGTGCGGAAGTGATCGTCCTTCAGTTATCCGCGTGACACGCCCGTCGAGCATCGATTCAGACCAGGACGCCCCCTGACACATCTATCACCGCGCCAGCTGTGTAGCTTGCAGCGGGACTAACGAGGTAACTGACGGCGCCCGCCACTTCCTCAATCGTGGCGATCCGACGGATGGGATGCATATCGATGACGGCCTGCGGAAAATTCTCAGCAACTTCCCCGGTCATGTCGGTTGGCATGATGCCAGGTTGGACCACGTTGACGGTAATGTTGCGTGGGCCAAGATCGCGCTGCACCCCACGGGCATATCCTGCGATCGCTGCCTTGGTTCCTGCGTAGTCGGCAATTCCCGGCACGATCGCTCGGGTGCCCAGGCCGGAACCGATGAAGACAATGCGGCCACCGTCAGAGATTTTCTGCGCCGCCGCACGCGTGATCGCCACGGTGCCCATGACATTGACCATCCACTGCCTGTCGAACGCGGCGGAATCGAGCGTCGGATCGTCAACCAATTTTCCTTGGACGGCGATTGCGGCGTTGTTGATCAAGATGTCGAGCTTGCCGAGTTCAGCTACGACCTGCTCGACCATGGGCTTGGCGGCGGACGTATCCGCTTGATCGCATCGAATTGCGAGAGCGCGAACGCCTTTGGCCCTCACCACCTCGGCGACGGACTCGGCTTTATCGGCCGACGCAGCGTAGGTGATAGCAATATCGGCTCCCTGATCGGCGAGCGTCGCCGCCAGCACGGCGCCAAGGCCTCGAGAGCCACCCGTGATGATAGCGACTTTGCCGTCCAAAACTTTCGACATCGGCGGTTCCTTTCTGAAATCTAATTGCCGGCGGACGGCTACGCGACGTTGACGCCTTTCCAGAAGGCGATGTGATCCTTGATGGAATGGGCCGCCGGAGAAGGGTCGGCATAGGTCCACGCAGCGTTTGCGTTGCGCCGGTCGCCGACCCGGAGATGGAAGTATTGGGCCGTCCCCTTCACGGGACAGACAGACGTGTGCTCGCTCGGTTCCAGATACTGCCGGTCAACCGAGTGAGGCGGGAAATAATGGTTTCCATCCACAACCATAGTCTCGTCGCTGACCGCGAGGGTGACATCGTTCCAAACTGCTGAGACCAAACCGGACTCCTCTCTCGTCGTTCAGCCACTTCCATCGACAAGTGGCCCTATCGGGCGGGACAAATCAGTTTGCCGTGGTTTGTCCGGCAAGCAGCTTGTCGAGCGAGCCATCTGCATCGAGCGCAACGAGATCGTCGGAGCCGCCGACATGCGTCTCGTTGATGAAGATCTGCGGCACGGTGCTTCGCCCCGACGACTCGATCATCGCCTTCCGATGTGCAGGATCGGCTTCGATATCAAGCTCAGTGAATGCCACGCCCTTCTCTTTGAGGAGCGCCTTCGCACGACGGCAGAACGGGCACCAACTCGTGGTGTAGATGAGGACTTCAGGCTTCATGTTGCATCTCCAATCGTTGAGGGGTGATGGGCCGGTCGGATTCGCGGCGGTCATCCGAAGGCAAAGGCTTGCGCCCCAGGGTCTCGTGGACCGCGCAGCTCCGGCGTCCGAGTTGGTCGAGGCGCTGGACATCACGCCGCCATCTTTCGGACCGTGTCCAAGACCCGGTCTTGCCGGTATGGCTTGGCGAAGAACACAATGTCCGCTGGAACAACGGCTTCGTCAGGCCAAGGCCTCCCGGACGTGATTATGATCTGGATGGTTGGCCACCGCCGGCGGATGCAAATGGCGAGCATGATGCCATCGATCCCGCCGGGCATGTTCACGTCCGTGAACACGACGCGCACATCCAGTCGTTCCTCCAGGGTCATGAGCGCGGCGGATGCATTCGGCGCCTGCAAGACTTCGAAGCCCGCCTCCTCAATCATGTCCGTCGCGAACAGTCGGAGAAGTGGTTCGTCTTCGACGACGAGCACCACGGGTTTCACCATTCCACCCATACTCCCATCAACCTTGAACCAGGTGACGCATGGAGGCGTGCAGATCGGCCGTTAACCCGGCGGGCTCGTAGCGAACATCGACACCTCCGGTGCCGACCAGGCCGATGTTGATCAGCTTCGATCCAAAGCCTCGGTGAGTTGGCGGCACAACCGGAGGCCCACCCCGTTCTCGCCATGTTACGCGCAGAAGGTCGTCGTCCTGGCCGACTTCGACATCCCACGACAGCGAGACGTGGCCGTCGTCACTGGTCAGCGCGCCGTATTTGCAGGCGTTTGTCAGCAACTCGTGGACGATGAGGGAAAACGAGAGCGCCGCTCGTGGCCCCAGCGCCACCGCCGGCCCACTCATGTCGACCCGATCTGAGAACCCGATCGCGTCGATCACTGTCGCTGCGACAGCTTGTAGATCAGCTTGTGTCCAACTCATTTGGTGCAAGGCGTCGTGCGCCGCGCTCAGAGCCATCAGCCGACGCTCGAAGGCGTAGACCGCTTCGCGATCGGTGACGCTTCGCAGCGTTTGGCTCGCGATGGCCTGCACCATGGTGAGCATGTTCTTCAGGCGGTGAGCAATTTCGCCGTTCACTATGAGTTGCTGCTGCTCGGTACGATGCCTGGCGACGCCTGCCTCGAGCCGGTCTGCCGCACTTCGTAGGAACGAGATTTCCTCTGCGGGCCAAGGTCGGGGATGCGCCGAATGAACGAAGAAAACGGCGATGGTTTTGCCACGATCTCGAACCGGCATGTCGACCAGCGACCGAACGCCGACCCGCATTGCGCTCTCGAGATTGTGCAGAGTGCGATCGTCGGTCAGGGCGTCCCACACAACGAGAGGGTCGCCAACGACGAGCGGCTCGCGCAAGTTCCCGTACTCGTCGAGACGGTGGCGCCCGGCAATGCTCACCGCCCCCGGCGCCGTCCAATCGGTTTCGACGTCAATCGTATCGACGTCCTCGTTGACGGATCCGAACCCGGCTCGGTCAGCGGAGAGCGTTCGGCCGACAATGGCGGCGGTCGCCGAAGCCATCTCTGCGGTATCGTGGCTGCTCCGAATGGTCTCGCCGATTTCGACCAAGGCTGTCTGCAGGGCTGTGAGGCGCTCACTGGCCTTTGCGATCCGGCGGAGTTCGAGACTTTCGCTGGCGAGACGGGCAAGGGCTTGCAGCATCGCCTTTTCCATCTCGCTGAGCCCTTCAGGCCGCGGAACGGTATCGATGACGCACAGCCGACCCACGATCGCTCCCGATCGCAAGACGAGCGGCGCGCCAGCGTAGGCGCGAAAGTGCCGGACGCCCGTGACGAGCGGATTGCGCTTGGTCCGCGCATCATTTGTGAGATCGACGATCTCTAGAAGATCGCCTTGATCGATCTCGATCCGACAGACCGAGTGTTCGATCTCCGTCTCGCATACCTCAAGCCCGTACTTGGCTTTGAACCATTGCCGGTCAGTATCCAGCAGGGTGATGAGCGCGATGGGAACGTCACAGGCCTTTGCGGCGACAAAAACGAGATCGTCGAAGGCTTGCTCATCCGGTGTGTCGAGCACCATGAGGTCTGCAAGCGCCCGCGCCCGCTGTGCCGCCCCGAAATCGGTTCTGTCAGCGCTCAGGCTCACCGCAGTTCTCCTGGATGATGCCTCGAAGGTCGAGCGTGGCCGATCATCGGCGTTTCCCGCGTCATGTCAGTGCCCCCTCATGCGGGGCGGCCACTGCACTGACGGCACGCCCGCTTGGCCGCTCTGATCGGCGATGGCGTCACCGACGGCGAGGACGATCTTGCCCTGGATATGGCCTGCCTCTGCGCGTTCGTGAGCGACGGCCGCTTCGGAAAGGGGATATGTGCTATCGACGGCGACGCGGACCTCACCGCTGTCGAGCAAGCGAGCTAGCTTGGCCAACTGATCGCCGCTGGAACGCACCTGCGTCGCCGAAACGGTCACTCCTCGGTCGGCAGCCTCGTCATGTCCGGCAAAGCCAAGGGGAAAGATCGGGAACAGCGCACCGCCACGACGTATGGTCCGAAGGAAGCGGCCGGAGGCCGGACCGCCGACGGCATCGACGACAAGATCGATGTCGCGCACATCGTCTTCGGGTTTGGTCTTCGTGTAGTCGATGAACTCGTCGGCGCCCAGTTCGCGAAGGAACGCTTCGTGCCGGGTTGAAGCGACGGCGATGACACGCGCGCCTTCGTGCTTTGCCAACTGCAATGCCAGATGACCGACACCGCCCGCAGCCCCGTTGATCATAACGCTCTTCCCAGCCAACGGGACCGGGCTGTGGCGCTCGGACTGCAGCGGGTTCTGCTCGTTATGGCCTAGCTCGATCAGGAACTGCCAAGCGGTCAGCCCCGACATGGGAACGGCGGCTGCATGAATGTGGTCCAGGTGTCGGGGCTTGGCCGCAAGGTCGGAAGCAGGCGCGGAAACATACTCGGCGTATCCCAAGCTCTCGCCGAAACTGGGAAAGCGGATCATTCCAAAAACTTCATCGCCGACCGAGAACGCCGTCACATCGTCAGCGACCTTCTCGACGATCCCGGAGACATCCGAGCCGGGTATGGCTCGCGGAGATACCAGTCGGGCGGGTTGAGGCCTGCCGCTTTTACACGGACGAGCACCTCTCCCGGCTTTGTCACAGGTGTCGGCGCCTCCTCATAGCGAAGCACATGAGGAGCGCCGAACTCATGGAAGCGGATCGCTTTCATTTTTCGTCCTCCGATCAGACGCGTTCGAGGAGGGCGACAGTGCCTTGACCACCATCGGCGCAGATGCTGACGATCCCGCGAGATCCGACCGGCATGGCCCACAGCTCTTTCACAGCTTGGCTGAGATCGCGCGCGCCGGTCGCGCCGAAGGGATGTCCGATGGCTACCGAGCCGCCGTTGGGATTGACGCGATCCCAATCGAAGTTGCCCATCTCCTCCGAAACACCGGCCTTGTCTCGGACCCAGTTCGGATCGGTGATGGCCGCGACGTTGGCCAGCACCTGTGCCGCGAACGCCTCGTGGATTTCCCAAAGTGCGATGTCGGCGAAGCCAAGGTGATGGCGCGCCAGAAGTCGTGGAATGGCATAGGACGGCGCCATCAGCAGCCCCTCCGTGTGTAGGTCCACCGCCGAGACTTCGTAGTCGACTATCCGCGCATAGGGCGTGCCGTCGGGTAGCCTCTTCAGCCCCTCTGTGTTGGACACCCAACAGCCGGCCGCTCCATCCGTGATGGGGGAGCTATTGCCGGCTGTCAGGCTACCCATTCCGCTCTCACGATCGAAGGCGGGCTTCAAACCGGATAGACGTTCGGCGGATGTGTCCGCGCGCGGGTTCGCATCGCGGGAAAGCTCCGGCAGCGAGATCACGAGGTCATCGAAGAAGCCGCCGTCCCAGCCAGCGACGGCGCGCTCGTGGCTTTTTAGTGCCCAATCATCCTGAGCCTCACGCGAGATGCGCCACGCCTTGGCGGTCTCCTCCATGTGATCGCCCATCGTCCTGCCCGTAAGGCGGTTGGCCCAGCCCTTCGTGGGGAGCACATAGTCTTGAGGGGTCAACGCCCCCAGGGCGGCAAGTGCCGCAGCCGGATCCTGCGCGAAGAGATCGGTGAGTCGTTTAGATGCCTCAGCGGTGAGCGCGAGCGATGGTCGGCTCATGACCTCAGACCCGCCGACCAGTATCAGGTTGAGCCCGCCGCCGAGCATCCCGGCTGCGGCGAAGCTCGCGGTCATGCTCGTCGAGCACGCTAGGACCACGGCGAATGCTGGAACGTTGGGGTTGAGCTTCGCGTCCAGCCAGATTTCGCGAGCGATGTTGCTCCAGCCCAGGTTCGGGATGACGGTTCCCCAGATCGTCAGATCGGGCTCCGCAAGCTTCGCCATTTCTTCAACGACTGGCACTGACAACGAGACCGCGTCATAATTTGCCAGCGCTCCTCCGCCACGACCGAATGGTGTCCGCAAGCCTGCGGCTATGAAAACTGGTTCGGCGAAGCGGCTCACGGTGATCTCCCAAAGCTAAAGGTTCTAATTAGACGAGGTGGCGTAGTGCGGTCCGCTGACGGCAGGCGCCGGCCGTCAGGGCGTCTCCCCATCCCTGAGGTCGATGACCATTTTTCCGATGTTTTTTCCGGCGAAGAGATCGAGGAACGCCGAAGGGGTTCTCTCGAGGCCGTGAACTACCGTCTCCTGCCACTTGACCTTCCCATCGGCGATCCACCGGGTGACGTCGCGCTGGAAATCCTCCCAAACCGACATGTTGTGGATGGTGACGAAGCCTTGCAGCAGGAGGCTCTTCTCAATAACCGCATAGATATTGCGGGGACCGACCGGCTCGCTGTTGTATTGCTCGATCATTCCGCACAAAGCGAAGCGTGCGAAGTCATTGGCCGCCTCAAGCGCGGCTTCCAGGTGCGTGCCACCGACGTTGTCGAAATAGATGTCGACACCCTTAGGCGCAGCTTCGCGAAGTGCTGCGACCATGTCGTCCGTATTCTTGTAGTTTATCGTGGCATCAGCGCCTGCTTCCTCGCGCAGCCAACGCAATTTGTCCTCGCCGCCCGCGGACGCAACGACCCGGCATTCCTTGATCTTTGCGATTTGGACAGCGAGCGATCCGACCGAACCCGCTGCTGCTGACACGAACACAGTTTCGCCAGCTCGCGGCTTTCCGATCTGGAGCATGCCGATGTAGGCGGCGAAGCCGGGGAAACCGAGCGGGCCCAGATACGCCTGTTCTGGAATCGTCGTATCGATCTTAGTAGCGGACGCGGCGTCGATGATCGCGCGGTCGCGCCAGCCGGCAAAGTGGCTCACGACCTCGCCAGGGCTGAACCGTTCATTCTTGCTTTCGACTACGACGCCGATCGCGGCGCCATCCAGAGGCTCTCCAACTTGGAAGGGCGGCATGTAGCTTTCTCGACCGGTCATGCGGCCGCGCATGTAAGGGTCAACCGAGAGCCACCGGTTGGCGACGAGCAGTTGTCCTCGCTCTGGCGCGGGAAGATCCTGCTCGACGAGTTCGAAGTTGTTGGCCTGTGGTAGCCCTTCGGGACGACTTTTAAGGTGAAATTGACGGGCCATGATGGTCATGGGCGAAGCCTTTCCCGAACAAAGCTTGAGCTGGGCGCTCCCGCGTAATGGGATGCGATCATCTGGCCGCCCCTACCCACCGTAGCGCTCGGTCTTGATGATCGAGACGCCCAGCCCTGCCGACAATGCGCTGTCCGTCGCGATGTTGACGAAACCGTTCGACCCGCAAACGAACACGTGGCCCGGGTCGCGACCGAGACGTGCGATTGTTGCCTGGACCATCCCATCGTCGATCCGTCGGCCATAGTCCAAGGCACGCTTTGGCGCTTCGCGCGTAATCGCGAGCGTCAAGACGAACGTGGGATCGCTCATCTCGATTGAGTGGAGTTCGCTGGAGAAGAGCACGTCCTCAGCGGTTCGCGCCGACAAGAGCAGAGCGACTGGAACGGCCTGTGCCGATGCCCGACGCTGCCGGATCATCGCCATCAGCGGCACCACGCCTGAACCTGCGCCGATCAGGAGCACCGGCTTGTCGGTAGGCTCGGGCCAAAGAAAGTGCCCTCCAAGCGGTCCCCTGAGTTCGATCTCGTCGCCGGCTGCGGCGACATCGTGGAAGAATGGCGAAACTTCGCCATTCGGCAGGCGCTCGATGACGAGTTCCAGGATCGGCGAAGAGCCCGCCGACGATGCGATCGAATAACTGCGCATCGCCTGATAGCCGTTTGGGGCGGTCAGCCGGACGTCGACGTGCTGGCCTGCTGTATGAACGAACGGTTCCGGCAACCGCAGGAAGAAGCTCTTGATACTCGGTGTCTGTTGGACGATTTCGTCGATCACGCCTGACTGCCACGACGCGGGTTGCGCGTCGAACTCAGTCATGGGTGTACCGTTGCTCGCGCCACGGATCACCGTAGATGTGATAGCCGCGCAACTCCCAGAACCCGGCCTCGTCGCGAGTGGTGAACTGCAGCGCATTCACCCACTTGGCGGACTTCCAGAAGTAGAGATGCGGAACAAGAAGGCGCGCTGGTCCGCCATGGTCGCGGGGAAGCGGCTGGCCCGCGTAGCTTAGCGCGACCATAGCCTTGCCGGACAACATGTCCGCGAGCGGGACATTCGTCGAATAGCCATCGTAGCAGTGCGCAAGGACGAAGTCTGTTGGCTGTTCAACTCCAGCGTCCGCGAGGATGTCCTCGATCAGCACGCCTTCCCACTTCGTGTCGAGCTTGGACCAGGACGTGACGCAATGAATGTCTTTGGTCACTTTGGTCTTTGGAAGGGCGTTGAATTCACTCCAACTCCAGACCTTCACGGGTCTCGGACCGATCTTGACCGTGAACTTCCAGTCGGACGTCTCGATACGAGGCGTTGGCCCGGCGGTAAGAACGGGAAAGTTCTCCACGAGATGTTGACCTGGCGGAATACGGCCCTCGTGGTCGCCGCCTGAACCGCGGCCGGTGAAACCTCTGGTGACCATGCCGAACCCCCTTGCTCGTCACGACGGACCGACCGACTTCATCTCAGGCTAATGCGTAGATGACCCTCGCAAAGGAAAGATATCGAGCGGATCGCAAAGCTGATGTTCAGACAACCGGATGTTAAAACAGTAGAGATACGCAATTCATCACTATGACTCGCGATGATCCCGCCTCGACTATAGCTTTATATCAGACTGCTTTCCCAATGCCCTGTCGCTATAGTTTCGATAGCTTTGAACCAGTGTTGCGTGCGCGTCGTGGCTCGTGGGACAAATGAAGCTTCGCGAGGTGAGGTCGCCAGCATGCGACTGCGGCGTGCACAGGAGGTCGTCATTCCCATCCAAGACGAGATTATCGCAGCGCTCGGCGTTTCGGCGTCGTTCGATGCCCGACACGAGGCGGCAGAACGCGCCGCCTTCCTCCGCGACTATCTGAGGTCGTCGGGGCAGCGAGCGTATGTGCTTGGAGTCAGCGGCGGCGTCGATTCCCTGACGGCGGGTCTAATCGCGCAATCGGCCGTGAAGGATCTGCGTCAGACTGGGTACGAATGCGACTTTGTAGCGGTGCGGCTGCCCTATGGCGAACAGATGGACGAGCGCGATGCTCAGCTTGCCTTGTCAGCCATCAGGCCCGACCGCGTTGTGGTGATCAATATAAGGCCCGCGACCGACGCGCTGTGGAGCGAGATGACAGGCTCCGATTACGAGTCCGCCGACCCCGGCCTGCGCAGCACGGTGCTCGGGAACATCAAGGCACGCCAACGGATGGTCGCCCAGTTTGCTCTCGCGGGGACCCTGGGCGGCCTTGTGATTGGCACGGACCATGCAGCCGAAGCGGTGATGGGTTTCTTCACAAAGTTCGGCGATGGCGCGGCCGATGTTCTCCCTCTCGCCGGTCTCAATAAGCGGCGCGTTCGAGGGATCGCGTCTCATCTGGGTGCCCCGGCGGAACTGATCAGTAAGGTTCCCACGGCAGATTTGGATGACGCGATGCCGTTACGCCCCGACGAAGACGCCTACGGCGTGACCTATGATGAGATCGACGATTACCTCGAAGGAAGGGGTGTGGCCCCGGCTGCGGTCGAGACGATCCAAAGGGCGTACCGAGCCACCGCGCATAAACGCGCGCTGCCTGTGGCGGCCAACGTGAAGCTTCTGGCGCCGCAAGGGTCGAACTGACGCTAAATTCGCTCCCACCTAGACATGGAAACTATGTCACGCCGCTATTGGAAAAGACCGGCGTAGGAATTCATAGTCATCCACGTAAACTCGTGGCCTCGTCGGGTATAGTCTAGACAGGATTCTGGTCTTATCGACTATTCGACGCTCGGGCCGTGGGGCGGTGAAGTATAGCAGTTTCCCTGCGCTCGCGAGTTTTCGCTGCACGTTGGGCACATGCTTCGTGTTCGGAGAGAGGGATGACCGCGGCCGATCGTCAAGCGCCAGAGCTTCGCATTCATCGGTGGATCGGCGTGGATGGAAGCGACCTTAAGGCGCCGATCAAGCTATCGGATCTTGGCGTAGGGCCGAAGGTCCTTTTCGCGTTTCAGCACTGGTGCAGGGGCTGCCATCTGCATGGGTTTCCTACACTGCAGAAATTGCATGGTGCGCTGGAGTCCAGAGGCGTCGGATTCGCGGTGATCCAGACGGTCTTCGAAGGCGCGCACGAAAATACATTCGACAAGTTGCTCATCAATCAGGTGGAGTACCGTCTCCCCGTCGCTTTCGGGCACGACGAACCGCCGCCTGGTGCTGCGTTTCCAACGTTCATGGAGGATTACCGGACACGGGGAACGCCGTGGTTCACGGTCATCAATGCCGACGGTCACATCGTCTTTTCGGATTTCCACCTGGACGCGGATCGTTTGGTGGCAAATTTGGAGAGCTCGTGAAACATGCCACGGTGGCTCATTCTAGCCTGCACCCACTTCGTCGTTGGCATCACAGGCTTTGCTGCCGGCATCTACACGCTGCCTATCCTCACCGCGCCGGCGTCGCCCACTGAAGCTGCGTTGAGGAGTTCGACGCCTGAGGCGCTCTATTCGGGAAAGCTTTCTCGTGATCTAGCCGGCAGCGACCTGCTGCACTGGGGTGAAGGCGAAGTGCAGATCCTGCCTCACCGGATCGCGCACATTGGCCGTCTCTCTCCCGGGCCGGACTACAAGCTTTATCTCGCCCCGCACTTCGTCGAGACCGAGGAAGCGTTCCTCGCGATCAAGGCCGCGTCCGTTCGGGTCGGCGATGTGAGGACCTTCAACGGCTTCATTATGGAGGTGCCCGCCGACATCGACGTTCGCGACTACAGTGCCGTTGTCATCTGGTGCGAAGCCTTCGATCAGTTCATCAGTTCTGCGGCGTATCAGCCTCCGCGCCAGGCTCGGAAATGAGTCAGGCGATGGATAGCGTGAAGGCGGCCTGCGCGCGGGGGCTCGTTCTGGCGCCGGTCGCAGCGCTGTTGTTGAGTGTCGCCACCTTGCTCTTGGGCAATGGTCTATTGGGTACCCTTCTGATCGTGAGGGCTGGTGAGGAAGGCTTTTCCGCTCAAACGATCAGCGCGATGATGTCCCTATACTTTGCGGGCTTCACCATTGGCGCTCTCACGCTGCCCAGGATGATCGTGTCCGTCGGTCATGTGAGGACTTTCGCTGGCTTCGCCGCGATCGCCTCGATGACGGCTCTTCTTCATGTCGCATTCGTGGAGGCGAACGTATGGATGCCGCTTCGCCTTGTGACCGGCTTCGCCTATGCAGGCATGATCCTGGCGACTGAGAGCTGGCTCAACGCTCACGCGATTCAATCCACGCGCGGTCAGCTTTTGTCGATTTTCGGCGTTGTTTCGATGGGTTCATGGGCCCTTGGTCAAGCGCTTCTCAACATCGCGCCGCCCGCAGACGTGACGCTGTTCCTGTTCGTCTCGCTGCTGATATCTGCTGCCGTCGTCCCCGTCACGCTACTGCCCAGTCATCCCCCGGCCGAGGTTCAACAGGAGCCCGTCGCCTTTCGCGATCTCGTTGCAATTTCGCCCCTTCCGTCGGTCGGCGTTTTCCTAGCCGGTCTGGCCATCGGCGGCTTCTGGGGACTAGGGCCCAATTTTGCGCAGAGGATTGGCCTCGATGTGGGCGGCATTTCTGCGTTCATGGCTGCGGTCCTTGGTGGGACGCTCGTGCTCCAGTGGCCATTGGGATGGCTATCGGACCGCGTGTCGCGGACACTCGTCATTGCCGGCGCCGCCCTGGCTTCCGCGGCGGCCGCGATCGGCGTAGCGCTGGCTGCGGACGCGCCTCTGCCTGTGCTACTTGCGGCGGGCGCGCTGTTCGGCGGCTTCGGTATTCCCATCTATTCGCTATGCCTTGCCGTTGCGAACGACGACCTTCCTCCGGGTCGGCTGCTGGGCACCGCTCGCGGACTTCTCCTACTCAACGGGATCGGAACCGCTGCCGGGCCGCTCATTGGAGGCCTGGTGATGGACCTCCTCGGTCCTGGCGGCCTGTTCCTCTACGCGGCGGCATTGCTGACTGCCCTGGCGGTCTTGGCCGGTGTGCGTAGGCACTCCGACCGCTCCGTCAAGACAAGAGCGACACGCTGCCCGAGCACGGCGATGATAACCGGGTCGCTCGACGCGATGATACGAACCCCGGCGGATCAGCGCCGCTGAGACGACGATGCCCACAACCGAAGGACTGCCAGTCGGCTGTTAGAGGAGCGTGGCTGAGAACAAGGTGGAACGCGTCATGGATGAGGGCGTGAAGGCTTCAGCCCCGAGAGACGCATACGAGGCTAGACGGGGGGCGATCGCCATCCTCCCGTTGGCCTTGGGGGCCAGCGTGTATGGCTTGGCCTTCGGTTTCCTGGCCGTACAGGTAGGTTTCCCATGGTGGGGCGTCGCGATCATGAGCGCCTCTACCCAT
The DNA here is from genome assembly GCF_001556015.1 of Novosphingobium sp. CCH12-A3. Taxonomy (NCBI): domain Bacteria; kingdom Pseudomonadati; phylum Pseudomonadota; class Alphaproteobacteria; order Sphingomonadales; family Sphingomonadaceae; genus Novosphingobium; species Novosphingobium sp. CCH12-A3. The sequence goes on from NZ_LSIA01000029.1 coordinate 100,861, forward strand.
GCGGGCTCTTCGCAGATCATCGCGGTTGAGCAGTTCGCTTCCACAGGTGTCGTGTTGGGCGCGGTTCTGGCCGGTGCGTCACTGAACCTGCGCTATGTCGGCATCATCGCCTCTTTATCCGAGGTGCTGGCCGGCTTGTCGCTGAGGAAAAAGCTCTTCGCCATCCACATTACTGGCGACGAGAACTGGGCTTTGACGATGTCCGAGCGGGCAAAGTCCCCCGATGTCGGAGCACCATTCCTCATAGGCTCAGGGCTGGTGAATATCTCCATGTGGACAGCCTCCACGACGCTCGGGGCTTTGCTTGGCGCCGCGCTGCCCGATCTCGGACGCTTTGGCCTGAGCTTCGCGTTCACGGCGGCCTTCATTGCAATGGCGCGAGGTCTGTGGCGGGGACGTTCCCAAGCCCTGCCATGGACCATGGCCGCGGCAGCGACCATGGCCGTCATCTCGCTCGGCATGCCCAAAGCTTACGGGATCATCGTCGGCGCATTCTTCGTACGCGTCCGGCGTAGGCCGCCTTGCGCGGGGTGATGCAAATCGTTGAGCACTGTCGGTATGGACAGCCATACTGACAGTGTCTTGAATCGCCTCGACGTGGTCGAGACGGGGCGTCGTCGCCGCTGGAGCGAGGACGAGAAGGAGCGGATCGTGCTGGAGAGCATGGCTGGTCCGCGCCTGATCTCAGCGACGGCGCGGCGGCACGGGATCGCGCGCTCGCAATTGCTGGCTTGGCGGCGTGCGATGCTTGTCGAGCCAAGCGCTACGCCTTCAGGCTTCATTCCGATGCTCGTGACGCCCGAGACTGACCAGCGCGAAGACGCGCGGACGATGGGCGCTGGTGCGCCGCCGGCCTTGGCGGTCGCCGCGCCGACGCCGGGGCGGATCGAGATCGTCCTGCGGTCGGGTCGGAGGATGATCGTCGAGGGCGCCGCCGATATGGACGCCGTCTTGAAGCTCGCGCGGGGCCTTGAGGCTTTTCGATGATCCCGGTCCCGGTCGGCGTGAAGGTCTGGCTGGCGACCGGCCACACCGATATGAGGAAGGGGTTCGCCTCGCTGGCGCTGGTGGCGCAGGAGGTCTTGAAGCGCGATCCGCTCGGGGGCCACATCTTCTGCTTCCGCGGGCGTCGCGGTGATCTTTTGAAGGTGATCTGGCACGACGGGTAGGCGGCGAGCCTCTATGTGCGCCGACTGGAGAAGGGCCGCTTTCTGTGGCCGTCGCCGGCCGACGGCGTCGTCGCTATCACGCCGGCGCAGATGGGTTACCTGCTCTCCGGCATCGACTGGCGCAACCCTGTCGAGACATGGCGTCCGACGTCGGTCGGATAACGCCTTTTTGCTTGCGTTCGCAGAGGGATGTGATTCCATCCTGGATGTGAGCGCCGCCCTTCCATCACCGTCCTCGCCTCCGCTGCCAGCCGATCTGGCTGCGGCGCATGCAATGATCCTGGCGGAGCGTCAGGCCCGGATCGAGGCAGAAGCGGCGGCGGCGCTTGCCAGGGATACAGCCTCCCGCCTTGACGCCGAGGCGCTGCAGCTCAGGGCCGCCGCATCGTCCACCGAGGCGATGATCGCCCACCTCAAGCTGCAGATCGAGAGGCTGCGCCGCGAGCTTTACGGACAGCGCTCGGAGCGCACGGCCCGGCTCATCGACCAGATGGAGCTTCAGCTCGAAGAGCTGGAGGCAAAGGCCACGGAGGACGAGATCGCCGCGGAGGCGGCATCACGCCAGGTGGCGTCGCCCATGCCGGCGCAGCGTCGCCATCCCGTGCGCAAGCCCTTCCCCGAGAACCTGCCGCGCGAGCGGGTGCTGGTGCCCGCGCCGACGTCCTGCCCGTGCTGCGGCTCGATGAAGCTGTCGAAGCTCGGTGAGGACGTGACCGAGACGCTGGAGGTGATCCCACGCTCGTGGAAGGTGATCCAGACGGTGCGGGAGAAGTTCACCTGCCGGGCATGCGAGGCCATCACGCAGCCGCCCGCACCCTTCCACGTCACGCCGCGCGGCTTCGTAGGCCCGAACCTGCTCGCCACCATCCTGTTCGAGAAGTTCGGTCAGCATCAACCGCTCAACCGCCAGAGCGAACGCTATGCCCGCGAGGGCATCGACCTCGCTGTCTCGACGCTGGCCGACCAGGTCGGCGCGGCCACGGTGGCGCTGAAGCCGCTGCATGAGTTGATCGCCCGGCACGTCATGGCGGCGCAGCGCCTGCACGCCGACGACACCACGGTGCCGATCCTGGCCAAGGGCAAGACCGACACGGGCCGGATCTGGACCTATGTGCGCGACGACAGGCCGTTCGGCGGCGCCGATCCGCCGGCAGCGCTTTACTACGCCTCGCGTGATCGCAGGCACGAGCATCCCGACGATCACCTCAAGAACTGGCGGGGCATTCTGCAGGCCGATGCTTATGGCGGCTACAACGGCCTCTACGATCCGGCACGCAAGGCGGGAGCGGTCACTTCGGCACTCTGTTGGTCACACGCACGCCGCGGCTTCTTCGAACTCGCCGACATCGCCGCCTCGGCACGGCGCGGGCCATCGGCTGCGCCCGTGTCGCCGATTGCGCTGGAAGCGGTGACGCGTATCGACGCTCTGTTCGAAATCGAGCGCGCGATAAACGGCTTGAGCCCCGAGGACCGTCAGCGCGTCCGGCAGGAGCAGTCCAGACCCGTCGTCGACGACCTGCACGCGTGGCTGCTGAGTAAGCGCCCCACGCTGTCGCGTTCGTCGTCGGTCGCCAAGCCGATCGACTACATGCTCAAGCGCTGGAGCCGCTTCGCCGGCTTCCTCGACGACGGTCGCATCTGCCTGACGAACAATGCGGCGGAGCGTAGCCTGCGCGGCTTTGCACTCGGCCGGAAAGCCTGGCTCTTCGCCGGCTCCGACCGCGGCGCCGACCGTGCCGCCATCATGGCGACGCTCATCACCACCGCGAAACTGAACGACATCGACCCGCAGGCCTGGCTCGCCGACGCGCTCGCCCGCATCGCGGCGACCCAACAGAGCCAGCTCGCCGATCTGCTGCCGTGGCACTGGCGCCGCACCACGGTCGAACACCGCAGCGCAGCTTAATCAGACGGCCGTCGTCACCAGACGCGTTCGCCGTCAGCCCGTGGCCCTCGCCGGATGCATACCATTCTTCGGCTTGGTGGTGATCTCCTTGAAGCGCAGGATCGAGGCGGCAGCCCGATGAGCGCTTCGCACTGGGCTGTCGTCGGTTTGCTCGTCGTGGCTGCGTTTGCGATCCGGGTCGCCGGGTTGATTGCCGGTGAGCGAATTAGGGTTTCCAGGCAGGCTTGGGTTCTGGACGAGTTGCCTGGGCTGATCGTGGTCAGCTTGGTCGCTTCGTCGTTGATCGGTCAGCCACCTCCAACCTGGATCGCGGCCGGTGTCGCGCTGGGTGCAGCGATCGCCACGAACCAGGTCATCGTGGCGATGGTATTGGGAATGCTCGCCTACGCAGGTCTGGGGTGGCTTGGCTCGTAAGTGCCGATCATCTGCGAGAAGGAGCTATGGGGAGGCCAGCAGTCGTCCAGTCAGGCTGCGAACGTCGATGGCCCGCACTCACGATCCGAGGATCGCGGGTTTTCGCCTACGCAACAGCCTCCACGGTCAAATCGCGGCCATTGAACTGCACCGTTTCCCCGGCTCGCGCGCCTTCGATCGCCTCGTAGATCGGGGCCATCGTCGAGATGCCCATCAGTTCCTGCCCATGACAAATGAACCTGCCAGTCGAGACCGAAATGACGAAGTGCTTGCCGGACAGCTTGACGACGGCGCCTTCCGAGACTTCTGACTTCGGTCCAAAATCGATCGTCCGAAGCTTGTCGAGCTTATCAACATAGTCATCGAGAGTGTCATCGAGCGCCTCAGCGAAATCGCTCGCCACCTCGGCTTGCGCCTGCTCGTCGTTCTCGATCGGCTCGCTGCGATCGAGGCGCGCGGTGGAAACGTAATCCAGATACTTCTCGCGAGCGCTTTTCAGTGCCGCTGTCTCAAGAGACAGCATGGTCTCGCGAATGTGGTCCTTATTCCAGTCCATCTCTGCCTCGTTATCGCTGACCTGAAAGGGAAATCCCATCCTTCGTTCGGGTCCAATTTGTTCCCGCACGCTGCGCCGACCTCATTCGTCGGGAATCACGTCTTCGCCCTGGTAGGGAATCCTTATCAGCCGGGGATCCCGAATAATGCTCGTCACGAGCCAGACGTATGATTGTTCTGCTGTATCGAAGCCAAGGATGCTGAAGGCTCCCCCGAACGGGCATGCCGGGAAGTCTGGGAAGCCTTCCCGCAAAACGTAACGCTCAGGGTCGCGATCAAACTCGCTTTTGTAGACCTTGCGCAGCCCATGCTTGCTCGGCACGTCCGCGTCACCGGCCGGAGATGTTTCACGATGCTCAAGAAGCCGTTCGGACAGGTCGCGGTGGCATATCTCGTCGAACACATCGAAGGCATCGATCAGCAGACCTTTGTGCTCGGTCGCCGGGTCGGTGATGGCGTAGATGTTCGATGCGTCTTCGGCTCCATCGCCGCTTTCGAGGCGTAACGCGGCATCGACACGGATGCTGCATGCGTCGAGGGTCGATCCGAGCTCGAGATCGACGAGAGCGCCGTCCTTCACACGGTACTCTCGGTCATAGCCCTTAGCCACGAAAGACTGCACGGCGTCCAGAACGTCTGTCACTTGAGTTGTCATCAACGCACCTCGAGTTCGGATTGTAAGGGTTGCGCGCCGACCGAAGGCGCGCATTGGCGCGGTGACCGACCAGCACGGAAGGTGCGGAGCGCCATCACAGCCACTTGGCTCGCTTGAAGCGGACGAACAGGACAAGACAGAACGTCAGCATCAGGCCGAGCACGACGAAGTAGCCGTACGCTGTGTCCAGCTCCGGCATATTCCTGAAGTTCATTCCATATATCCCCGCGATGGCCGTAGGGACCGCGAGTATCGCCGCCCATGCAGCGAGTTGGCGTGTGATGACGCCTGTCCTTTGCGCCTCGAGAAGGCTGCTGAATTCGAAGACCGTGGACAGCACCTGGAGGAGGCCATCGACCATGGACTGGACGCGGTCGACGTGGTCGGCAACGTCGTTGAAATACGGCCGCACCTCAGCGCTGATACACGGGAAATGTCCGCGAACAAGCTTGCGCACCAGTTCCGCCATAGCGCCAAGGGTTCGCTGGAAACGGGTCAATTCGCACCGCAAGCCGAAGATGCGCGCGACCTCCTCCCGCCCCAGGAAGTCGTCGAGCGATCGCCTCTCCATCGCGAGGACATCGTCTTCGATCATTTCGAAGATCGGCAGATACTGATCGACGATGCGGTGAAGGATGGCGTGCAGGACGTAATCGACACCCTTACCAAACTGAGCAGGCGAACCCTCAAGCTGCTCGCGAAGATTGCCGAGCGCTCCGGCGTTGCCGTGACGCACGGTGATCAGATGGTTGTGACCAGTGAAGATCGCCGTCTTGCCGTAGCGTATGCGGTCCCCGACCAGCTCGGCCGTCTGAGCGACGACGTAAAGCTCGCCGTTATAGACTTCGAGCTTCGGCGGGCACATCGGGTGCATCGCGTTATCGATCGCCAATGGATGCAGATTGTAGGTCGCCTGAAGCGCCCTGAGTTCGCTTTCCGAAGGCTCGCTGAGCCCGATCCAGCAGAAGCCAGATCGGTTCTTGTCGAGTTCGATCCGCTCGTCGATAGCGACCTCGCGGATGCGGCGACCCTCGTTGTAATAATAAGCGGCGATGACGCTCATGCGGGCCTCGCCGGGATGACCAGGCCCCGCTGCACGGCTGGTCGAGCGAGGCCGCGATCCAACCAACCCCGGACGTTCCGATGATCGGCGATGCGCAACAGGTCGCCGGCGTCATAGGTGCCGACCAGGGCATTGACCCAGCCGAGCGTCGCGATGTCGGCGATGGAATAGTCGTCGACGATCCACTCGCGCCCATCTAGCTGGCGATCCAAGATTCCCAGCAGGCGCTTCGACTCGTCGGCGAACCGTTGCTGAGGCCGCTTGTCTTCGTAGTCCTTTCCGCCCCAGCGCAGGAAGAAGCCCAGCTGACCAAACATCGGGCCGATCGCAGACATCTGGAAGAATACCCAGCTCAGCACCTCATAGCGCCTGGCTTGTCCCGGTGGGATCAGCCGGCCCGTCTTCTCGGCGAGGTAAACGAGGATCGCACCGGACTCCCAAACCCCGAGCGGCTCACCATCGGGGCCTGACGGATCGATGATCGCAGGGATCCGCCCGTTTGGGTTCAGCGACACGAATGCGGGGTCTTTGGTCTCGTTTGTGCTGATGTCGATAAAGTGCGGCTCGTATGGCAGGCCGGTCTCCTCAAGCATGATGGACACCTTGACGCCGTTGGGCGTGGGCGCCGCATAGAGTTGCAGGAGATCAGGATTGGAGGCAGGCCAGCGCTCGGTGATCGGATATGACGAAAGGTCTGGCATGCTGGGGCAATCCTACCAAATCGATGGCCGGCAAGCGGCATGACCGCTTGAGGGGCCTTTCGAGGACCGCATCGTTCGCCGATGCGGTCCCATTGCTTGCGATGCAGAGCGCTATGTCGCGATAGGCGCTGCAGCTATTCAGCTGCCGCTCCGGTGGTAGGCTGGGTAGCACCAGCGTCGTCACGCTTGGGGAGCACCCAATTCGCGCGCGGGAAATGGCACGTGTAACCGCCCGGACGCTTCTCGAGATAGTCTTGGTGCTCCGGCTCCGCTTCCCAGAAATCGCCGACGGGCTCGACTTCGGTGACGACTTTTCCGTCCCACAGTCCGGAGGCGTCGACGTCGGCGATCGTCTCCTCGGCGACCCGTTTCTGCTCCTCATCGACATAGTAGATGCCTGATCGATAGGAGAGGCCGCGATCGTTGCCTTGCCGATCTTTCGTCGTCGGGTCGTGGATCTGGAAGAAGTATTCCAGGATGTTGCGGTAGCTTGTCGCTGCCGGGTCGAAAATGATCTCGATCCCTTCAGCGTGAGTGCCGTGATTGCGATAGGTGGCGTTCGGGACGTCGCCACCGGTGTATCCGACGCGGGTCGACACGATGCCGGGCTGCTTGCGGATCAGATCCTGCATGCCCCAAAAACATCCGCCTGCGAGAACAGCGCGCTGATGCATGTTACGCCTCCTCCACCTGATCGAGATATTCGCCGTAGCCCTCGGCTTCCATCTCATCGCGCGGGATGAAGCGAAGGGCGGCCGAGTTGATGCAATACCGCAGTCCGCCACGGTCGGCCGGACCGTCGGGGAACACGTGGCCGAGATGGCTGTCGCCATGGACCGATCGAACTTCCGTCCGGACCATGCCGTGAGAACTGTCCCGCACCTCGTTCACGTGCGCGGGGACGATAGGCTTGGTGAAGCTGGGCCAGCCGGATTTCGACTCGAACTTGTCCGTCGATGCGAAAAGCGGCTCTCCGGACACGACATCGACGTAGATGCCCGGTTCCTTGTTATCGTTGTATTCACCGGTGAAGGCCCGCTCCGTGCCGTCTTCCTGAGTGATCCGGCGTTGCTCGGGGGTCAGGCGGTCGATCGCTGCCTGAGACTTTTCAAACTTCATGATCGTCTCCAATACTTGGTTACAGGGCCAGGCACATTACGGACATCTTATCTTGCTTGACGGTCGCCTCGACTATCGCAGTGCCAAATATATTTATCCAATACGCTGTGCGTATAGTTTCCATAGCTCCGCTGTGTCAGCGGTGTTCAGTTCCACGCGTATCTGGCCGCCAACTGCGCGATCTTTCGGATCTCAACCGGCGCCGTGGAGCCGGAGACCGTCGCGATCACGACCTCTCGCTCGAGGACGAACCCGTCGATAGGACGGGTAACCAGACCTTGGGCTGTAGCCGACCGCTCCGGAAGGATGCATATGGCCTCGCCTTCGGCGACGACCCGTTGCACCCAATCGTCACGATCGGACCGGAAGCGCGGTCGCATCAGCACCTCCCGTCGTGCGAAATGGTCTAGGATCTGCTCGCGAAACTCACACTTCAAACGATCGACGAACGGGAACTCCAACAGGTCCTCGCCGCGCACGATATCGCTCGCCGCGAGCGGGTGCTTTGCGGAACAGCCGAGCACGAAGCGCTCGCGGAACAGAGGTCGCACATCAAGCTTGCGGTCCGGCCGCGTCTCGCGTGGCAGGATGCATGCGTGATACTTGCCCGACAGCACCTCCGATGTGTCTTCACTCGCCCCAAGCGAATGCATCTTGATCTCGATCGATGGCACCTCGGCCAACGCGCTCTCGAAAAAAGCCGTGAATAGCTTCGGCCCGACGGTCGGAGCGACGGCTACGTCCAAGACCCGGTGCCTTCCCATGGCCCAGTTCTCAGAATGATGCCGAACACTTTTCATCGCAACTAACATGCGCCGAAACTCAGCCTCCACGTCCTGGCCAAGGCCGGTGAGACGGCTGTTCTTCCCATCGCGATAAATGAGCGGACCGCCGAGTTCTTCCTCCAAGCGGCGGATCGCGCGTGTCAGACTCGGCTGGGACACACCGCTCAACCGCGCCGCTGCTGTAAAATTCAGCGTCTCGGCCAAGTTTATGAAATAGCTGACCTGATTGAGTTCCATAGCCCTTCGGCCTGCGCGCCCTGACTGATGCCGCTTCCAGGACCGGTCTTTTCGACCGCCACCAGAAGTATGCGCGACGCATATAATCACGCTTTAGGGGCTTGTCTATATGCGCCACGCATATAAAAAGAATGTCTTGGACGGCTAGTCCGGGCCTGATGGCGCTTCCGCCAGGGCCCAAGGGTTCCGGTGCACCCACTAAGTCGCCGTGGGAGGCTCGACGCTTATGACAGGAACACCGTTCACGTTTCCCGGTGGTGGAGGCTCTAATCTAACCGGGTATTTGGAGGCGCCCGAAGGTACGCCTCGCGGCTGGGCTATTTTCGCCCATTGCTTCACTTGCGGGAAAGACAGTCGCGCCGCCGTGTACATCGCACGTGCGCTTTCGCGGGCCGGTATTGGCGTCTTGCGGTTCGACTTCGCCGGCACAGGGATCGAGAGTTCTGCGGATGAAGCGATAAGCTTCGCTTCCGACGTCGATGATCTTAGGGCCGCCGCGGAGGCCATGGCTGTCGCCGGTAAGGCCCCCTCCCTCCTTGTCGGACACAGCCTGGGTGGCACGGCTGCGATCGTGGCCGCCGCCGACTTGCCGGATATCGCAGCGGTAGTGACGATCGGCGCCCCGGCTGACCTTCAGCATATATTGCGCGTCTTTCAACCTGCCGACCTAGACGCGATAGCGAGCGAGGGCGAGGCATCTGTGGAGATTGCTGGCAGGCCCTTCCCGATCCGCCGCAGTTTCCTGGAAACGGTCGACGAAGTGGACGTCGAGAGGTCTATCGCTGCCCTTCGACGTCCGGTGCTTGTGATGCATTCACCGGTGGATCAAGTCGTGGCTATCGAGCACGCCTCGCGCATCTTCGTCGCGTCGCGCCATCCCAAGAGCTTTGTTTCGCTCGACAAGGCCGATCACCTTCTCACCGATGTCGAAGATGCGAATTACGCCTCAGCTATGGTCGCAGCCTGGGCAAGCCGCTTCCTGCCTCCGCTCGCGGCGGACCTTCCACAAGTCGAGGTAGCGAATGGAGTCGTGGCGTCGGAAACGTTAGCGGGGAAGTTCCAACTCACGGTCCGTAGTGGCGGGCACACGCTGTTCGCCGATGAACCGGAATCGGTCGGAGGTCTCGGCAGCGGCCTGTCTCCGTACGAACTGGTGTCGGCCGGACTGGCCGCCTGCACGGTGATGACAATGCGTCTTTACGCGAACCGCAAAGGCTTCCCGCTGGAGCGAGCGACGACGACCGTGCGACACGAGAAAGTGGCGGACATGATGCCTCCCGACCGCTTCACGCGCACCGTCTTTCTCGATGGGCCGCTCAGCGATGAACAGCGCGCGCGCCTACTGGAAATCGCGGATCGGTGTCCGGTCGACCTGACACTCGTTCGAGGCTCGGATGTGCAGACCGAACTTTCGAGCAATGCGCAGCCTGCAGGTGCGGCGCCGGCGAACTGATGTGGTGCACAGAGCGGAGGTTGATCGGATGCAGAGTCTGCCCACTACTGACCAGACGCCGACACGAACCGAGCGAGCGATACTTGCGGGTGGATGTTTCTGGGGCCTCGAAGATTTACTTCGCCGCGCGAAGGGCGTCGTGGCGACGCGTGTGGGCTACATCGGCGGCGAACTGCCAGACCCGACTTACACGAGACACCATGGTCATGCGGAAGCGGTGGAGGTCACGTTCGATCCTTCGATACTGACGTATCGTGCTCTCCTTGAACTCTTCTTCCAAATCCACGATCCGACGACATACGAGCAACAAGGCAGCGACGTCGGGCCAAGCTATCGGTCCGCGATTTTCTATACCTCTGAAGAGCAGATGGACGTTGCTCTGGAGACAATCGCCGAGATTGAGGCGTCTGGTCGCTGGCCGGGACCTGTCGTATCCGAGATCAACCCGGAAGAGCCGTTCTGGGAGGCCGAGCCAGAGCATCAGAAGTACCTCCAGCGTCGACCCGGCGGCTATAGCTGCCACTTCGAGCGACCGGCCTGGCGATTGGACCGAGCGAAACGATGAGCGCGCAGGGACGGTCATCAACGGTACGCACGCGATGGCGCTCGCCCCGCGTTGCTAGGTCAGCCGGGTTCTTGCGATGATACCCGAATACGCAATCGCCGGCTTGTGGGGGCTTTTGTCAGGAAGCGGACTTCTGGTGGGGGCGGTACTTGCGGACGTGCTGTACGGGCGACTCACTCACCGCATGATCTCAGCGGTGATGGGCTTCGGTGGTGGTGTGTTGATTGCCGTGGTCGCTACCGAACTCATCGGTGATCGCGTGTCGGCTGGCATGGGACCTTGGGCGATCTTTGCGCTGCTCGCAGGGGCCGCAATCCTCAGCGGCACAAACTGGTTTCTCTCTCGCAGGGGCGCAAAGCATCGAAAGCGATGCGGTGAATGCACCGAGCAGGCCACTGAACAGGAGCACCGCGGCAGCGGTGCTGCGATTGCGCTCGGCAGCGTTCTCGACGGCATTCCAGAGGCCCTCGTGATTGGGATGTCCGTGGCTGGCGGAGGCAAGATCAGCCTTGCAGTAGTGGCAGGCTTCTTTTTGGCTAATGTGCCACAGGGTCTATCGAGCACTTCCGGAATGAAGGTCGCGGGCCGATCGCGAAGCTATATCTACGCGGTCTGGATCGGTATTCCGCTACTTGTTTGCATCGCCGCCGGTACGGGAAACCTTCTGCTCGGCTCTGCGTCCACTCAAGCCCCTGCCATTCTGTCGTTCGCAGCTGGCGCGGTCATAGCGATGCTGGCGGAGGCCATGATCCCCGAGGCTTTCGAGAAGGCGCCGCCGTTCATAGGTCTGATCACGGTCGTGGGGTTCCTGGCGGCGTATCTCATCGCTCAACACTGAAACCTGCGAATTCCGACGCCCTAAGCCTCGCCGCCGTTCTCGCGATCTACCCCGCGCTCGTGCAATTCGGCATCGATCGGGCAATTCGTGCAGCCCTCGTAACAGCACAAACGGCAGATGCGGTAGGAATGCTCGAGGTTTTCCAAGCGGTCGCGCAGCACGCGTTCAGCAATGCTGTAAAGGGCGTCCAACTCGGTAGGGGTGAGGATCGATAGTCCCTCAGCGATCACCTTGTCGCGCGAGGCCAAGACCGCATCGCTCGCGACCTTGCCAGCCTCTGTAAGATGGAGGGACCGCGTGCGCCCGTCAGTCGAATGCTCACGCCGCTCGACCAATCCCTCCGTCGACAAACGGTCCACCAAGCGGACGGTCGCGGCATGGGAAAGTCCCACCCCAACTGACAGCATGCGGATCGATAGCCCTGGCTTATGGGCAATCAACGCAAGCGCCGAGGCGGCGGGTCCAGCTTCTGGCGCCCGCGATGAACTAGCGCGAACGATGTCGTCGCTGATCATGAGTGCGAACGCCCCAAAGATATTTCGATCTCGAGGTCCATCCATTGCCCCATCTATATGTGCGCGAAGCATAGACAGCAAGCCATACCCCTGCGGCGCTGGGGGATTGTGGCAAACCGAAAGGCGCGCCTTTACAGTGGTTTAGGATACGCTGCGGATGGCGCGGAAGATTGAAATACAGGACTTCGATCGTCGGGTCACACAAAATGGCGATACCTGGCGGCTATGGATCGGGGTGGGCTGTCGTGATTTCGGCTGCCTGACGGCCGAATCACATCACGCCTGCGCCAGGTGCCACCCCTCGTCGGCACCTAACGGAGGGATCCGGGGGCTTGCTTTCTGAGATGCACCTCGACCGTCTCACCGCGTCCGACCACCACAGTGTCAATCTCGCTAAGAAACAAGCCGTGCTCCATGACGCCGGGGATGGCATCGATCGCTCCGGCGATCTCGATCGGCCGAAGGGCCTTGCCGAAGGCTGCATCCAAGATGTGATTGCTCTGGTCTGTGATGAATGGTTCTCCGCCGACCGAGCGAAGCGTCACACTGGCTCCGAGGTCGGCAAGATGCGTTCGCACGAACTCGCTCGCGAAGGGCACGACTTCGACCGCCAGAGGAAACCCGCCGAGTCGTCGAACGACTTTGCAAGCGTCTACGATCACGATCATTCGGCTAGAAGCGGCGGCCACGACCTTCTCTCGGAGTAAGGCGCCGCCACCGCCTTTGATTGCCTGAAAGTGGCAGTCGATCTCGTCAGCGCCGTCGATCGTGAGGTCTACCGAACTGAATTGCTCAAAAGGAACGAGCGGCACCGCGAGACGACGAGCGAACATTTCGGTCGCTCGGGAGGTGGCGACAGCGGTGATGCGAAGGCCCTGCCGAATGCGGTCGCTCAGGCTCTTAATGGCATAGGCTGTTGTGCTTCCGGTCCCAAGGCCAACGAACATGCCATCTTCGATCTCGTCGACCGCTCTAGCTGCAGCCAGCCTCTTCTCTGCTTCTCGGTCAGTCATCTAACGCCACTTCATCTCACCGGCATGCGTGCCATCACCAGGTCGATTATGAAACCGGGCGGCGCAAACCTAATCCTCCATGCCGACATTGCCTCGTTGACCTGCAGCCAACAGACGGATAGGTCTATGCGTGGCGCATACATAATGAGGATGGTCTGATCGGCAAGCTTTCGCTGCTGGAGACGACCACCGCGTGCCAGGCGGCACTGAGCGAAGTGCGTATGCCGTAGCCAGTTCGGCGAACCAGGGGAAACAGGCATGACGGTCAAGGTCGCAATCAACGGTTTCGGTCGGATCGGACGACTGGCCTTAAGGTCGATCGTCGAACTACGGCGTGACGACATCGAGGTGGTTGCGATCAACGACCTCGGGCCGGTTGCTACGTTGGCGCACCTCCTGAAGTACGATTCAGTTCACGGCCCCTTTCAAGGATCGATAGCCACCGGCGAAGACTGGATCGACATCGGGTCCGGTAAAATCAAAGTGTCTTCGGAGCGCGATCCATCAAAGCTTCCGCATAATGAGCTTGGAGTCGACGTGGCGCTCGAATGCACGGGTTTGTTCACCTCCAAGGAGAAGGCTGAATCGCACATCCGTGCGGGAGCAAAGCGCGTGCTCGTCTCCGCGCCCAGCGAGGGGGCAGACAAGACGATCGTCTTCAAGGTCAATCACGAAACGCTGACAACCGAAGATGTCGTCGTATCGAATGGCTCATGCACCACGAATGTCCTCGCGCCCGTCGCGAAGATCCTGAACGATCTATGTGGCATTGAGCGGGGCTACATGACCACGGTTCACGCCTATACCGGTGACCAACCGACGCTGGATACCGTGCATAAGGATCTCTACCGCGCACGGGCAGCCGCGCTGTCGATGATCCCAACCTCGACCGGAGCCGCGAACGCAATCGGACGCGTGCTGCCAGAACTGAAAGGCAAGCTTCATGGCTCGTCAATCCGCGTGCCAACGCCGAACGTATCGGTCGTCGATCTCGCTATTTCCGCATCCCGGGAGGTCACGATCGACGAAGTGAACGACGCCATTCGTCAGGCTGCGAGTGGTCCTATGAGTGGGGTGCTCGCTTACACGACAGAGCCATTGGTGTCTGTGGATCTGACCCACCGGACCGAATCCTCGATCGTCGCGCTACCCCAGACCGATGTCGTCGATGGCCGGATGGTTCGCGTGCTTGCTTGGTACGACAACGAGTGGAGCTTTGCGACACGCATGGCGGATGTCGCCGTGGTGATGGCGAAGCTCATCTAGCGGATCGGTTGCGGGAAAAGTCGGATCTTGGCGACAAGATGCGTTCGCGAAACGGAGGCATTGAACATGAATGGGCCACTAGCACGTGCAGCGAGAGCGCTCATTCAGTGGCCGCGATCACATGTCGCCAAGATCGCAGGCTTGGAGGAAGAGGCGCTAGCTCAATTCGAAGCCGGCGCCAGCGTGTTTGCAGCCTCAGATCTGACGCGGCTGCGGGACGCGCTCGAACGCGGCGGCGCGGTCTTCATCGGCGAGGACAATAGTGGAGGGCTCGGCGTGAGGCTTAAATTCAACGCCAAGGATGTGCGTGCGATCAATCGGATGGAGGGCGAAGGTGGGCCGGTAGGCACCGACGACGTCTAAGCCTTCCAGCGAACGCTTGTACTCCGGCACGAGGCTCGACACCGGCCCACAGATACTGTATGCGCGACGCATATATTGCGTGAGTCGCGGCGATGGATGACCCCTCGGATCGCTTGATCAACATCTTTGGCGCGCTGTCTCAAGCGGTGTCTGACCGCGTGCGCTTGGCGATCGCTGAAGCATTCAATGCGGGGGGCGAGACGGCCGCGGCTTTGATCGCGATCGGTCACGCGCCAGGAATGTCGATCGGCCAGGTACGGCAAACTCTCCGGCTTTCGCATGCAGGTGCAGTTCGCGTCGTCGAGAGGCTAGGCGAGCAAGGCCTGGTGGCGAAATCGCCATCGCCCTCTGACCGCCGGGTAGTTCATGTCTCGCTGACCTCGCGTGGTCAGGTGGAGCGGACCAAGCTGCTAGGTCTGCGGAACGCGGCGGTGTCCGAGCTGCTGAGCAAAGTGTCGGCTGACGATCGCGTCGTGCTGGAGCGGGCCGCGGACAACATCCTGTCGTCGCTGTTCTCGGACCCCCACGGCGGCTTGGCAACCTGTCGTCTGTGCGATCAGGCCCGCTGTACCGATTGCCCAGTCGGCCACCATCGTCCGTGACGCCCTGACGATCATCCCCTTTTGAGGAGTTCGATATGAGTATTTTCGATCGGTATGAATTGCTTGTGCCCGAGCGCAGTCGGAAGGAACTGGCGCTGTTGAGATGGGCGCTCGTGATCGTTTTCTCTTGGTTCGGCGCGATGAAATTCACGGCCTACGAGGCCGATGGCATCGCCCCCTTCATCGGCCATAGTCCGATCATGAGTTGGCTGGGTATGTTCGGGGTACAGGGCCAAAGTTACTTTGTCGGCGTCATCGAGCTGTCGACCGCAGTCGTGCTGGCCTTAGGGGCTTTCCGCGCATCCTTCTCAGCGCTTGGCGCGCTCATGTCGGCGGCGACCTACTTCATCACCCTAACCTTCTTTTTTACGACGCCTGGGGTCGGGGAGCCGACTGCTGGAGGCTTTCCTGCGATATCTGCCGCTCCTGGCCAGTTTCTGCTGAAGGACGCAGTCTTGCTGGCGGCATCACTTGTGCTGCTGCTTGCGTCGGTCCAACCCAAAAATGAGCGCCTGGGGCCGATGACCACCGATCGGTTGTGAGCATAGGCACGATGGTCTTGGACACGCTCCGTGGAAAGTGGGCGCTTCGTCGCAACGTCGATCCGACGGGCGAACAACTGATTGGCGACGCGGATTTTGCTTCGACAGGTGAATCCACGCTCACCTATCGAGAAAGCGGGATACTTCGGCTTCGGGATGGCCGCGAACTCTCAGCGTCTCGGCAATATCGGTACTGCGCGATCGGCAACCGAGTAGACGTTCAGTTCGCAGACGGACCGAACACCGGGAAGCTGTTTCTCAACCTTGAATTCTCGCGCAAGAATTGGGGGTACGAGGCAACAGACACCCACGTCTGCGGTGACGACGCCTATCACGCTTTTTACCGAATTCTCGACGCAGGATCTTTCGAGACAGTTATCAGGGTCATTGGTCCACGAAAGGCGTACGACCTGCGGAGCCGGTACTCAAAGGTGTCACGAACGACGCTGGACCGTCTACTTTTTCCCTTGGCCTGACGCGCCGTTCCTGGCCAGTCTGTCACGCGCTTCGAATCCGAAAACGATCGTGGTCGTCATCACGAGGTAGGCGACTATGCCGCCCGGAGAAAGCGTAGGCATTGCGGCAAGGATTAAAGCGTCGTTGCCACCGGGTATCAGGCCGATGCCTATTCCCATCAACGCGCCGCCGGCGATCGACCGCAGGATGCCGGCGGCCGTCGGCCGCTGGAGACGCAAGCGACCCTGGCGCACGGATGCCGTGATGGCTCCCGCAACTGAGGCAATGACCGCAACCAGTGCGACCTCGCCTGTTGGCGACATTCGAAGAGGAAGGCCGCGTTGGATAAGGTCAGCGAATGTCCATGCTGGTGACAGAGCGTAGAGAAGCCCACCAGTGATACCAAGGCCAATCATTGAAGCGCCAAACGCCCAGTTCTGCCTTCTTTGCGGTGCGGTCTTCCGTGACACGAAAATCGCCGCTAGCCCGAGCACCACGGCTAAGGCAAGAAGCGTCGCGGCCCCAGGGACACTCGGCCTAGCGATGAAACTTGGCCATGTCGCGACGGCGCCAAACCGGCCGAAATCAGCGGCCAAGATGCCGATTGCCAGTCCGGCAGGAAGGGCAAGCAACCGCATCTCTCCATCCCCTAACCGTGCCAGTGAACCTAGCAGGCAGGTGTCATTTATGAGCGCGCCGAGGCCGAAGGCGATGGCGCCGATGATGAGGAGGCCGTTGACGCTCGTCGAGAGTGGGAGGGTCGCGTTCAGCGTCCCAAACCAGGCGAGCGGTATCGCAATAAGGCCAGCAGCCGCAGACGCCGCAACAAATCCGACGAACATTCTTGGTCGGCGCCGTTGCTGCAACTCATGAGCCGCTACGACCAAGCACGTGCCGCCTCGGTTCGCAGAATACCCGAACCAGAAGGCCAGTATGCATATGAGAAAGTCTAATGCGATCGATGCCAAAGATATCAAGCCTGCCTCGGTTTCTCGTCAGCCCTTGTGCGAAGGGCGCCGGCGCAGCTGGCGGGCGGGCTGAGATGCATTTTCAGCCGGTGTCTGTCCCCGGTAGCCAACCACGGGCCACATAGTCTCGACACCAGATTTCTCGTAACCATTTGCGATAAGGAGCCGCTCGGACAGTCGGCCTAGTTTGTTAAGGTCAGCCGTCGACAGCGGCGAGACACACGCTGCAATCACTTGTTCGCGCGCTCTGAGCAGAGCGCCGGTCATTTTCACACCTGCATTGGTCAAGTGGATAAAGCGCGCCCTCTTGTCCGCCGTGTGTCGCCGCCTTTCCACCAGGCGATCGGATTCGAGCCTATCGATCAATCGAACCGTTCCCGCATGGGAAAGCCGGATCCGGCTCGCCAGGACACTGATAGGTAATCCCGGCTCGAAGCTGAGAAAAACCATCAATGCAGCCGCGGGGCCGCTCGGCGAAAGCGAGGCTGATGCGCTCGCGATGCTGTCAGCTACCGCGAGCGCAAGTGCACCAAAATGATATTTGGCGGCCTCGGGCTCCATCCGGGAAGAATATATGCGTCACGCATAGACATCAAGCGCTCGAATATGTATGACCGGCGCATACATCTATCACGGATTCGGAGATGGTCATGCTCACTGATGGGCTCGGCTTGGATTCCCCATCTGAGATCGAAAAGCGGGGCCTCCTGCAAAGGCTTTGGAGCATCGCGCGCAGCTCGTGTGAACGGAAGCCGGGAACCGGGAATGCGCGTCATGCCTGATCTGACGCTCGATCTTCGATACCTTAAGTATGCTATCCACGTCGCCGAAGCGGGTAGTTTCCGCAGGGCGGCGGACCGCCTTTCGATATCGCAATCGACGGTCAGCCGCCGCGTTCAGATGCTCGAACGGCAGCTTGGCGTTTCCCTGTTCAAGCGCACGCGATCGGGCGCTGGATTGACGCCGGAAGGAGAGCGATTTCTTCAGCAAGCTGCGGTCGGGGCGAGGTATCTTCGCGAGGCCGCCACTGAGATGCGATCGGTCCGTAAACTTACGACTGGACTAGTCAGGTTCGGGATGCTCGAGGCGTTTCCGGCATGTCCCATAATCGACCTCTTGGCGACCTTTAGACAGCGAAACCCGACGATCGAGGTGAAGCTCGAAGAAGGCACGTCAGAGCAGAACGCCCTCGGCGTGGAGCGCGGGCTGCTAGATGCGGCGATCAGCCTGGGCGCAACGAAGGGCCCTCCGTTTCAGATTCGACGGTTGTGCGAACCCGACCTCTTCGTTGCCCTATCACCCATACACCAACTCGCGTCGCGACCGCGGCTCGCCTGGGAGGACATTTGCGACGAAGTCTTTCTTGTCCGCTCCGATGGTGCCGGGCGCGAACTCGCAGCTATTCTCCGGCGGATGCTGGGCGCTGCCGAAGAGGCCATCCAACTGTCTATCCAGCAGGTCAGCAGGGAAACACTTCTGACCATGGTCGAGCAAGGCTTCGGGCTGACGATAACGAGCGTCGTGCATCGGCCCGATATTGCATTGGTTCCGCTCACACCCGCGCGGGCGCCGACGGCGGCTATGATTTCGTCGAGCGATAACGACAATCCGGCTCTGCCGCTGCTGCTGAAGTGTTTCGATGTCCTGCCAGCCTTCAAGCAGAGCAGCACCAGCTAATCGGAGGCGTTCTGGGTCTTCGTACGCCTAGCCTTCGAGAAACCTCGATCGGTTGCGATGAACCGCTGCAACATCGGTACGATCAATCGCGCGGGCTCGACAGCAGGCAGGCCTTGTTCGCGTCCCAACAAATCCGCGTAATCGGAAAGGTCTTGGTGGAGAGCCGCCGGCAGCTCTACCTGAACCTTGATCGGCTTCTCGTCGGCGATCGGCCCCAGCTTTAGCTTCGACATCATCAGCCCCCATAAGGTTCGAGTACGAGATCACGGGTCACGACGACACGGACAGGAAATCCCGGTCGGATCGTCAATGTCGGAGCCACGTTGAGTTGCCGTCTGACGATCTGCTGACCGGCATCGTTGATCGTGTCTTGACCGCCATTTCGGATCGCCTGGATGAGACGGTCGTCATTGTCGGCGGCGAGCTCGGCGCCGATTCCGAGAAGAGTCGAGAGGCCGGCGGCCTTGGCAAGATCCCACCAGTGGTAATCGACGCCATCCTGCAGGCCGGCATAGCCTTCGACGTCTGCGCCGGGCTGGCGCTCGAGCACTATTGAACGGCCATTTGGGAAGATCAGTCGATTCCAGACTAGCAGGACGCGGCTTTGACCAAATTGCACATTGTTATCGTACTGGCCGATAATCCGCGTGCCTTGTGGCACGAGCAGAATGCGCCCTGTCGGGCTGTCGTAGATGTTTTCGGTCACCTGAGCGGTGATCTGGCCCGGAAGGTCGGATCGGATGCCGGTTATGAGAGCTGCTGCGATAACTGCGCCGGCCTGAAGGACATTTGGCGACGCTGGAGCAACGACGCGATCGGGCGACACCGTCCGTCGATCGGTCGCTGCGTTCAGGAAAGCGTTCTGACGCTCCTGCGCGGAGGGGGTGGCCGGCGGAGGTGCGAGGCCGAGGCTCGCC
>NZ_LSIA01000290.1:0-43133 GCF_001556015.1 Novosphingobium sp. CCH12-A3
GGGTTGGGGGTGGGCCTCAAACGCCCAAGGCCGTTGCTCTACGTCCGCCCGACAGGATCAGCCCTAAACCTGCGGCGCCTTGGCAAAAGGCGAGAAGTCGGTGTCCGTATCATAGACGTCCGCACCTTCGCGCGCCTTCAGCCAGCCGACCACGGCATATGTCACCGGCGTCAGCACCGCCTCCCACACCACCTTCATCAGCCAGTTGGTCACCATCACCGTCAGCACCTGGCTCGTCGTCCAGATGCCCAGGAACGCGATGGGGTAAAACAGCAGGCTGTCCACCGCCTGCCCGAACACGGTCGAGCCGATCGTGCGCGTCCACAGCATCTTGCCCCCGGTCAGCACCTTCATTTTGGCCAGCACGAAGGAATTTACGAACTCGCCCGCCCAGAAGGCCGTCACCGAGGCCAGCACGATCCGCCAGGTCGATCCGAACACGCTTTCGTAAGCCGCCTGCCCGTCCCAGCCCGGCGCGGGTGGCATTTTCACGACCACGAAGCTCATGAACGCCATGAACACCAGCGCAAAGAAGCCCATCCACACGCAGCGCCGCGCGTTGGCATAGCCATAGACCTCGGTCAGCACGTCGCCGATCACATAGGACACCGGGAAGAACAGGATGCCTGCGCCAAAGGTGAACCCGCCGACTTGCGCCAGCTTCGCCGCCCCGATCAGGTTCGACAGCAGCAGTATCGCCACGAACGAGGCCATCACATAGTCGAAATAGCGGAAATGCCGGCGCGCGCTGGTGGAGCCGTCGATTCTCGAAATCTGGGGATCGCTCATGGAGCGTGGTGCTAACCCGGTTTGCACGATCCGCAAAGCGTGCTTATGGGAAGCCGGCGCGCGCCCGTAGCTCATCTGGATAGAGCGCGAGACTTCTAATCTTGAGGCAGCAGGTTCGAGTCCTGCCGGGCGCGCCATCAACACGATCAGGTGTGTTTCCCACCTACCATAGGCGGGCTGTCTGCGTTGACAGTTGGGACTTCTGGTCCACTACGAAATCACTACCGCACAAAATCTCAATTCGGCAAAATCAATAACAAGTCTTCCCTCCTATCGATTGGACAGAAGGAGTCGGTCCCGGCAGAGGTATGAGACCGGTTTCACATTGCATGATCGCCGCTGCGAACAGGCGCGCCGGTCGATTGCAGCGTGAGAAAATACTTGCGAGGAGACGGATGCTGCCATGACAAAGCATCACATACCGAGTTTCATGACAGGGATCGCGCTGCTGCTGCCGATCACGCTCACCACGATGGCCGTCGTACTTCTTGCGCCTGTCGTACCGCAGATCATGGCAGAATTCAGTACAACCCCGGGACATGAATACCTTGTCCCAATGGTGTTGACCCTTCCGGCGCTGTGCGTGGCGCTGCTATGCCCGTTCGCTGGCATTCTCGGGGATTATTTCGGCCGCCGCAAGCTCTTGCTGGCCTCCTTCGTGATTTACGCGCTGGTCGGTCTGGCTCCAATCTTTCTGAAGGACCTGACTACCATCCTGGTGTCTCGCGTTGGCGTGGGAATTGCAGAGGCGCTGATCTACGTTCTCTCCACAACCATGATCGGCGACTATTTCAAGGGTGCCGAGCGCGACAAATGGCTTGCAGGCCAGACGGCGTTTGCCTCGATGTCCGCACTTCTGTTTTTCAATGTCGGTGGCATTCTCGGAGATTTCGGCTGGCGCACGCCGTTCTGGGTCTATTCGTCAGCTTTAGTGATGTTCGCACTTGTCTGGATCTTCACATGGGAGCCCGCAGGAGACGACGATGCGGATGAGGAAGCTGATGCCGCTCCTCACAAGCTCAGCTGGGCAGGTTTTCCGTGGGCCCGGATGGCAACGATTGTCGCCGTGACGATCTATGGCTCGGTGTTCTTCTATACCGTGCAAATTCAGGCCGCGAGCGGTCTCACCGAACTCGGATTGACCAGCGCCGCCCGAATCGGCTTCCTGACGTCTGTTGCCAGCGTCGGTGTTCCCCTCGGCACCTTCCTGTACTCCCGGATCGCTCGCATCGGTGTGGGCAAGCTTCTTCTCATCGAACTCACGCTGCTGGCTATCGGATTCATGCTGATGGGCAAGGGTGGAAACGTGACGGGATTCCTTGCCGGATGTTTCATCAACCAACTCGGTGCCGGCATGCTCCTGCCAACCCTTCTCGTATGGGCAATGAGCATCCTGCCCTTTGAATTCCGGGGCCGCGGGACCGGCTTCTGGCAGTCAGCCTTTTCGCTGGGGCAATGGCTGAGCCCGCTCGTGGTGACGTTCGTTGCCCTTCGTGCCGGCGGACTTATGGGTAGCTTCCAGGTCCTGGCTCTGTTTGCCGGTGCCGGTGCGGCAATTGCTCTTGCGTCGTTGCAAATCAGCCGGAAGGCGCAATGATGCCTGGTCGTTTAGCCAACAAGATCGCCGTCGTTACCGGTGCCGGCAACGGCATCGGCAAGGGCTGCGCCAAGATGTTCGCTGCCGAGGGTGCCAACGTGATCGGTCTCGACCTGGGCGGTGCGGACACGACGTGCGACCTGCTCGACGAGGACGCGACACGGGCGACCTTTCAGCACATCGGCCAGAAGCATGGCCGCATCGACATTCTTGTCAATGCAGCCGCCTTCGCAGTCTTCAATTGGATCGAAACCATGTCCTATCACGAATGGAAGCGGACGCTTTCAGGGGAACTGGACATCGTCTTTCTCGCGACGCGGGCCGCATGGCCGTTTCTGAAGTCCAGCGGCAAGGCGAGCGTGATCAACTTCGCAAGCGCCAATGCGCGCCATGCTCTCGATGGTTCTCCGGCCATCGCGCATTGCGCAGGCAAGGGAGGCGTTCTTGCCATGACCAGGCAACTGGCCATGGAAGGCGCGCCGCACAACATCCGCGCCAACACGATCGCACCTGGCTTCATCCAGACCGAAGCCACGCGCCGTCATATGGAGATGGACCCAGGTCTTGAAGGGGCGGTCCTCAAGAAGAACATGCTCAAGCGTCTTGGTGACCCGGAGGACATCGCCTGGTGCGCCACATGGTTGGCCAGTGATGAGGCACGCTACGTGACCGGCGCCGACTTTGCCATCGATGCGGGAGCGACTGCCTGGTAATCATTCTTGCACGAAACCTGTGTCCCCGGACAGGATCCGCACAGGGCCAAAATCCGGGGACACAAACAGATTGCTATCAACCAGGCCCAAACGCCGCCTACGAAACCCCTGTTGTCAACCAAGGGGTGTCGCTCACCACGAGCGTCATCGCGGGGGAACCGTCAGTTCGCGGCCGGCGGACAGGGGATGGCCTCGCCCACCCCCTCGATAAGTGCGCTACGGACGCTGACCGTGAATCCCTTATCTGCGCTCAGTCGAAGGGGGGAGCCCACCGCGCCCAACTTCGCACCATGCTCCGCAAAGCATGTCAGTGGGATACGCAGGGTGGCAGCCTTGCCAAGAGCCCCAAGGCTCTTGCCGACGTCCAGCTTCACGCCCGCAAAGGCAACCGTCACCGGCCCCGACCCGCGCGCATCCAGCCGCCAGTCCAGCCGCAGCGCGAAGCCGCCGTTGAGGTGCCGTTGCATATCGACCACCGGCCCGTCGAGCGCGATGTCGCCCTTGCCGCTCCAGGTGAACTGCCGTGCGTCCTCCTGCGCTGCCACATCGACCGCGCGCATGGTGACTACGCTGTCCAGGCCGAGCCGCCACGGCTCGATCACTTTCCCAGCGCGGATGAACGTGGTTTCACTCAGCAGGCTGCCCACCTCGACGCGAGGGTCCTCGTTGACCCTGGCGACGCTCGCAGGCTTTGCGTAACTGACGCCATGGCCCACCCGCCACAGCGGCTCCACCATCGGCGAGCGCGCATCGCGCGGCCAATCGAACGGCAGCGTGCCGGTGAAATCGCGCGGTGGCTTGCCGTCCTTGCGCGCGACCAGCACATCAGCCACGCCCTGCCCCTGGGAGCCCGGCTGCCACGCGGCGACGAAGGCATCGGCCACGTTCATCTCGGGTCCAACGAACATCGGACGGCCCGAAAGGAACACCGCAACCACCGGCACGCCTTGGGCCTTGAGCTGCTTCATCAGTTCCAGCTCGCCCTCGCGCGACTGGAACAGCAGGTTCGGCACATCGCCCTGAAACTCGGCATAGGGCTGTTCGCCGAACACCACGATGGCGACATCTGGCTTGACCGCGCCCTGCCCCTTGGCAATCTCGGCGGTACCGCCCGCTTCGGCCACAGCCTCGACGATCGCGCGACCGATGGTGCGGCCCTTGGGGAAGTCGGCGCCTGTCGTGTCGGTGCCCTGCCAGGTGATGGTCCAGCCGCCGGCCTGCATCGCCATGCTGTCGGCCCCCGGGCCGGTCACGAGCACCTTGGCGCCCGGCTTGATCGGCAGCGCCGAACCTTCGTTCTTGAGCAGGACGAGCGACTTGGCGACCGCTTCGCGCGCCACATCAAGATGCGCCTGGGCGCCCACTGCTGCGGGATCGCCACGCTCGACCAGCTTCGGCCCCATCAGGCCGAGCTTGTACTTCACGCGCAGGATCCGCCGCACGGCATCGTCAAGCCGCGCCATGGGAATCTTGCCCTCGCGCACCTGGCGCAGGGTGTTATCGAACAGGCCCTTCCAGCTGTCGGGCGCCATGTAGAGATCGAGGCCGGCGTTGATCGAGGCGGCGCAGTCGGTCGGCGTGCAGCCCTCGACCTGCCCGTGCCCGTTCCAGTCGCCAACCACCAGGCCCTCGAAGCCCATTCGGTTCTTGAGCACGTCGGTGAGCAGCGACCGGTTGCCGTGGTTCTTGACCCCGTTCCAGCTCGAGAAACTCGCCATGACTGTCAGCGCGCCCGCATCGATGGCGGGCGGATAGCCCTGCGCATGCAGACGGACGAGTTCGGGCTCGGCCAACTTGGCATCGCCCTGATCCTTGCCCTGTTCGGTCCCGCCATCGGCAAGGAAGTGCTTGGCACTGGCGGCCACCTTCTCGGCCGTCAGCGGCTTTCCGGCGAGAAGCGGCCCCTGCAGCCCCTCGACCATCGCCTTCGAATAGCTGGCGATCACCGCCGGGTCGCTCGAATAGCCTTCATAGGCGCGCCCCCAGCGCAGGTCCTGCGGGGCGGCAAGTGTCGGGGCGAAGGTCCATTCGATGCCCGAGCCGGCAACCTCGGCTGCAGTCGCTGCACCGATCCGCTTGATCAGTTCGGCGTCATGCGCCGCCCCAAGTCCGACGTTGTGCGGAAAGATCGTTGCGCCCGGCAGGTTCGAATGCCCGTGGACAGCATCGACACCAAACAGGATCGGCACCCCCGCCCCCGCCTTGCGCGAGGCTGCGCGGAATTCGTTCACCAGCTTGAGCCACTTGGCCGCATCGGCACGCTCGTCGCCATAAGGCCCGCTGTTGCCCCCAGCGAGGATCGACCCGAGCGGATAGCGGGCGAGGTCCTCGGGCTTGATCGAACTGATATCGCCCTGGATCACCTGGCCGACCTTCTGTTCGACCGTCAGCTGGCGGAGCAGCCGGGTGATCTCCTGCTCGGTCCGGGCATCGGTGATGGTCGACGGGCTGTGAGCAGTCGGCCAGTTCGCGGGATTGGCCACCGGGCTTTCGTGCGCTGCTACCGGCGCAGCGGCAAGCAGGAATGATAGCGCCACCACACTTGCCATGGCAGGACGCAGGCTTCCCTTCGACATCGACTTCCCCAGATGCTGTGAACGTTCTCAATCAGACGTCTCACACGTTTGCGAGTGGAAATCAACCCTTGACGAAACTGGTGTCAGGCAGTCCGTCGCAATCCGAAGAGAAGCAAGGTTGCGCAAAGGGCGAGCAACGCCAGAACCACGAAAAGCGCGCTGAAGCCGAGGCTTGGTACAAGAGCCAGCGTCAGCGCTGGCATCGCCAGCGACGGGATCGTGTTTGTCAGGTTGAACAGGCCCAGATCGCGCCCGCGCCGTGCACTGTCAGGCAAGACCCTCAGGGTGTGGGCGCTGTGCAAGGCCAGGAACGCCGAGGTCGAAAGGCCGAACAGAATGTACCCGGCAATCGCTCCGTCGCGTCCTTCGGCAAGCGCCATGATGATCAGCCCCAGCGCGGCCCCGATCGACGAGATCACCAGCGGTGAAACAGGCTGCCCGGTGCGATCCGCCCTGTCGCCCGCCACCAGCGCGACCAGCGCACCGATCACCATCGCCGTCAGCAGCACGCGGGCAATGGCGCCATCGGCAAGGCCCGGATCGACCGAGCGCAACCACAGGTAGAAGAACGCGAACAGCGAGGCTTCGGAAATCTGCACCAGCAGGCGGGCAAGCCACATGCGCGTTGCCATGCCCTTGAGAACTTTGCGTGCAACGTCGCTTCCCTCGGCCGGCCTTGCCCGGGTTTGCGCGAAGCCGTCGTCACCCAGAAGCACGAGCGGGAGGACGCACAGCGCCACGATCACGCCCACGACGGCAAAGCGCGTCTCCAGCGAGAAGGCATCGCCCAGAGTCGCCAGTGCTCCGGCAAGGGCGCCCGAGGCCGGGGCGAAAGCCAGCAGGCCGCCGAGCAGCCCCTTGCGCCCATCGGGCACCTGATCCCCGGCCCAGGCAGACAGCGGCCCCAGCATCATGTTGAGCCCGACCTGCCACAGCGCGATCACGGCGGTCAGCGAAAGCAAGGTCCCGGTACGCGGCGCAATCTGGAGCATGACGCTGGAGAGCAGGAGCCCCGCCAGCACGAAGGGGCGGCGCCTGCCCACGAGGTCGCTCGCCCAGCCAAACGCGATGTTGCACAAGCTGGCAGCAATCGCGCCCAAAAATGTCGTTGCAGCAAGCCAGCGCACGGCCTCGCTTCCCGCCAGTTCGCGCACGTGCATCGGCAACAGCAGCGTCAGGAACGGGACATAGGCAATCGTCGATCCAGCCCACGCCAACGCATAGAGCGCCAGAAAGCGGTGCTCGCGGCCTTGTCCGCCAATCACGCCCCGCAGGCCGCTGCCGGGCCGGTAGAGCCGCGAACCTCGAAGCCCATCGGCAGGATCACCGCGCCAGCAACATCTTCGCCCTTCTGCGCGGCGATCAGGCTGCGCACCGCAGTGGCTGTCGTCTCGGCAATCGGCTGATCCACGGCTGTCAGCGCGGGCCGGGTAAAGCGCACCAGCGGAGTGTTGTCGAAGCTGACCAGCGAGAGATCCGCCGGGATGGCAAGGCCCAGTTCGTCGGCGATTTCGACTGTGGCCAGCGCCATCTGGTCATTGCTGGCAATGATCGCGCTCGGCCGGTCGAGGCTGGCGAGCAAGGCGCGAGCGGCGCGCACGCCAGAGGCATAGGTGAAGTCCCCTGCCTCGAGCAGGCCCTCGGTGGGAAGACCCGCCGCGTCCATCTCGGCTTGCCATCCGTCCACGCGCTTGGCCGAAAGCCGATACTCGGAAGGCCCCGAGATGAAGCCGATGCGCTTGTGGCCAAGGCCGATCAGATGCCGGGTCGCCGTGCGTGCGCCGCCTTCGTCATCCATCGAGACCATGATGCCATCGGGCAACCCTTCCTCGTGCACTTGTGCGCCGATGCGGGCGAACGGCACGTTGTGGCGGGTCAGTGTCTCGAGAATCTGGGGATTGTCAGAGTGCGGCGGCGTGAGGATCGCGCCATCGGGCTGTAGTGCCGCAATCGCCGCGCCCAGTTCGCGCTCGACATGGTCGTTGTGGGTGTCGACCAGTTCGAAGATCAGGCGATAGCCATGTTCGGCGCATTCGAGCATGCCGCCCAGCAGCATCTGGTCGACCCAGTCGGTGCCCTGGCGCGCCCGCCAGTCGGCAATGGTGCGTTCGCGGTCGTTGAGGGCCAGGATAAGATAGGAACGCGATCCGCTCATCCGCTGTGCCGCGATCGAGGGCACATAGCCGAGCTTGTCGATCGAGGCCTGGACCTTTTCGCGCATTTCCGGCCGGACATTGGCCTCGTTGTTGATGACGCGGCTTACCGTCTGCAGCGAAACACCTGCATCAGCCGCCACGTGCTTGATGGTTACCGCCTGCCGCCTTCGCGCCATGGTAGCTCAGTTACCCCCGCTCTTCGTTCCGGCGCCCGCGTTAGCGGTTTCGCTGGGCTTTTGCCATACGCGGACCCAGTCAACCGCCATTGCCTTGGGAAAGCCTGAAGCGTTGACGCCCGTGGTGTTGCGCCCCTCTGGCAAGTGACCGCCGATGGCGAGGTTGAGGATGAGGTGGAAAGGCTTGTCGAAGGGCGCACCGGGCTTGTCAGAGCCCAGCGTGTGCCATTCGTGAGGGATGCGTCGAGCGTATTCCTTGCCGTCAACGCGCCAGACCATGCCATCCTTGTCCCATTCGACCTCGTAAGTGTGGAAGGCGGTCGGATCGGGCAGCGGCGTTTCTTCCGAGATATAGCGATTGCGCGGTGGTTGGCCGCCGAAGTGGATCGTGCCAAGCACATGGTTTTCGCGGCCACCCTCGCAGGTCTCGCAAGGTTCGCCAAGATTGACCGCCTCCATGATGTCGATTTCGCCGGAGCGCGCCCAGCCGCCATAGGCCCAGTCTTCGGGCAGCATCCAGATCGCTGGCCAGGTGCCCTGCCCCTGCGGCAGGCGGGCGCGGACTTGGATCTTGCCGTAGAGCCAGGCAGCTTTGCCTGCCGTCGACAGCCGGGCGGAAGTGAACGGCTTGTACCGCTTGGCCTCGGCCTTTTCCATGCTGTCGCGCTGATCGCGCGGGAAGGCAGGGCCGGTGAAGTCCTCGCGCTGGGCGATGATCTCCAGCACCCCGTCGCTTAATCGATGGTTGGCCTTGCGCGCGGTGTAGCACTGGCGCTCCTCGTTGCCGCCGCCCCAGCAGTCCTCGGCCAGGACCCAGCGATTGCGGTCAAGCGTGGTACCGTCGAACTCGTCGGCCCAGACGAGTTGCCAATCGGGTTGGACCGCCGCTGCGGCCAGAAGCAGAAAGCTCATGCTGCGGCCGGAACCTCGGCGCCACAATAGCGCGCAACGTAATCAACGTGCGATGGCAGCGCGGCAACGGTGCGGCTGACCTGTTCGCGCAAGCTCCCGAGCAGATGTTTCAGTTCCTCGTCACGCAGCTTGGCGGCAACCGGGTGGTGGCTTTGCGGATTGATCCCCTGCCCCATCATCACCTGCACCCACGAGTTCTCGGCAAACAGTTCTTCGTGTCTGCGGAACACGCGGCCGGTTTCGCGGAACAGCTCGATCTTGTGCTCGAGGCTGGCAGGAATCTCCATGCTGGCGCAATGCCGCCAGAACGGCGTGTCACGGCGATCGGTCGCCTTGTAGTGCAGGACGAGGAAATCGCGGATCTGCTCCATGTCCGTGAACTGCTGGTCGTTGAACTCGTCGATATCGCGCTGGCTGATGGCGCCCGCAGGCAGCATCCGCACGATGCGCAGGATGGCGCGCTGGATCAGGTGGATAGAGGTGGACTCCAGCGGCTCCATGAACCCGCCGGAAAGCCCCACGGCCACGCAATTGCGATGCCACTGCTTGCGCCGCGCCCCCGTGCGGAAGCGGATATGGTTGGGCTTGACCAGCTTCTCGCCCTCGACCGTCGAGAGCAGCTTTTCGAGCGCAGCCTCGTGGGCAAGGTAGTCACTGCAATAGACCACGCCATTGCCCTGCCGATGCTGCAGCGGAATGCGCCACTGCCAGCCAGCCTCGTGCGCGATGGCGCGGGTGTAAGGCACGGGCGGGCGCACGCTCGAGGTCTGGATGGCAATGGCGCTGTCGCAAGGCAGCCAGTGGGTCCAGTCATCATAGCCCGCTCGCAGTGCACCTTCGATCAGGAGCGCGCGAAAGCCGGTGCAGTCGATAAACAGGTCGCCCTCGATGCGGCGGTCCCCTTCGAGTACCAGCGCGGCGATGTCACCGGTTTCACCGTCAAGTTCCACGCGGGCGATCTTGCCTTCGATCCGGATGGTGCCGTCGGCTTCGGCCATGGCGCGCAGGAACTTGGCGTAGAGGCCGGAATCGAGCTGGTAGGCGTAGTTCATCCGGTCATCGGGAAGATGCGCGAACTTGCCCGCCTCGGCGGCCTTCAGCTCAAGGCAGTATTCGCCATAAGGGGCGGTGTGACCGCGCTCTTGCCCGTTGAGCCAGAAGTGCTGGAAGCCCGCCGACCAGTGGTCCTTGCCGGTACCGCCGAACGAGTGGAAGTAGTTCTCGCCCGGCACCCGCCAGTTCTCGAAATTGATGCCGAGCTTGAACGTCGCCTGCGTGGCGCGCATGAACTCGGCCTCGTTGATGCCGAGCAGGCGGTTGTAGGTGACCAGCGGCGGGATCGTGCTTTCACCGACGCCGATCGTGCCGATTTGCTCGCTCTCGACCAGCGTGACCTCGGCCACCGGGCCCAGCGTGCGGGCAAGCGCGGCGGCGGTCATCCACCCAGCGGTGCCGCCTCCGGCGATGACGATGCGGCGGGGCAGATGCGAAGCGGTCATTGGCTGAGGCTCCTCAGGATGAACTGGTGGATGCGGGCAGCGCCCTGCGCGTCGATGGGGCCCAATGCGCCCTGCCCCTCTTCGGGAATATGCGCGCGGGCCTCGTCCCCGCCCGAGAACACGTAGTATTCGAACAGGTCGCGCCACACCGCGCGGTCCCCCTCGGGCAGGTCTCGGATGGCGAGCAGGGCGTGGGTCAACGCCGTCTGCGGCTGTCCCATGTAGCGCGGGGTATCGCGCCACCAGTAATTGAGCAGGATGTTAAATGGCTCTGTCGCCTCGACATGGTGCCACCACATCGAAGGCACGAACAGCGCGTCGCCCGGTTCGAGGTCGGCCACCTGCCCGTGCCCCAGAGCTTCGGCAAAGCGCGGGTACGCCTCGAAATCGGGCGCCGCGAAATCGACCATGCTCACCGCGCGGCCCGCTGGCGTGTTGTCGATGGGGCCGAGGTAGAGATTGCGGAACTGGTTCGGCGGGAACAGCGTGAAGCGGCGACGCCCTGCCACGCAGCAGGCGAGGTTGTCGGGGAAATCGTTGTGCGCGGCGATGCGCGTTGGCGATCCGATCCACAGGCTGGTGATGGGATCGCGCGAGCCGAGATCCACCCGGTTTTCGGTATCGACGCCGTGGAAGTGCGTCGGCACGTCGATCGAGCCGAGGTAGATCACGGGGTGATCGGCGCTGCCTTCGTTGGCATCGAAACCTGAAAAGATATCCGCCAGCTTGCCGCGCGCCGTCCTGAAATTCATCTGCATGGCAGCGTCATAGAACAGCCGACCACCGCAGCCGGGGTCGGCCAGCGAGACGGTGAACGGCACGGGTCGCGCCCGTTCGACCAGATAGGCGCGAGCGGCGCGGGCAGATTCAAGGCCCGCCTGCACCAGCGGCCAATCGCGCACCAGTCCGCGCAGCACGAACGGTTCGCGCGTGCTCTGCAGCAGGGCGTCGAGGCCGCCCGGATCGTCAAGCGTCCTTTCGGCAACGGCAGGAAGCTTCGGGGCGGTCGCTTCAGCCACCGGCGACCTTGGCGTTCTTGCGCGCGACCAGATCGCCGAAGTGCGAGAGCGAGGCGATGATCATGTATATCCGCGCGAGGTGGCCGCTGGCCATGAGGTCCTGCAGCGCAGCGCCGTCCAGGGTCGAGAGCTTTTCCTCGTTGATGGTATGATAGCCGACGAGCGAGTTCTTCGCGCCATCGTCGAGCGTGACTTCCAGCGTGAAGGATTCCGCCAGTTCATAGCGATCGAGCGCGGCGAAGAAATCGGCGGATTCGCGGTGGGCGTGATCGAGGTCGCCCAGCTTGGCGGCGATGTCCTCCAGGTAAGGCGTGGGCTGGCCGCTGGCATCGAACACCCGCACACCCTCGCCCGTCCTGCTGATGCGGGGGTGGTCGAGGTCGACATGGACCTGGCCCACGCCGTCGGGCGTTGGCGCGCGACCGATCAGGAACGGGCGGGTCGCCATCGACAGCGGGCGGTAGGGCGCATCCCACCTGCCACTGCGCAGGAACAGGTTCTCGCCCGTCTCGAAGCCCAGCAGCGCCAGCGCTTCAAGCTTGCCGGTGGCAAGGTCGCGGCGCAGGACTATGGGGTAATGCGCCTGAACCGAGCGGAACTCGGCCGGGACCGTGGCACAGGCCATGACGTTGTCGCCAAGTTCGGCGCTGGCGGCAGTGTCGATGCGCAACTCGCCGTGGTCGGCGGGATTGAGGACTGCGTGATTGCTCATTTCACTGCCGCTCCGTGCATGGCGATTGGGGCTGCGGCCGCAACGGGGCGCAGGGCATCGAGATAGGTCCGGTTGGACGGCAACGCGGCAGCCAAGGCGCGCGAACGCTGGCGCACTTCGGTAAGCGCTTGCGTGGCTGTAGCGTCGGCTGCTCCGCCCGGCACAGGGAAGCCCACGCCATAGAGCACGTATTGCTGGCTGGCGGCGCAGAACAGTTCGTCCATGCGAGGGAAGTCCCACGCCGACGGCGGCTGATCGCGCCAAAGCTCCAGACACTCGGCAAGGCGCGCCGGGACTGTCGCCGGATCGCGCTGCGCCAGCCAGTAAGGCTCGGGCCGGCGGCTGAGGACGTAGTGCAGCTTGAGAAATTCGACGATGCGGTCCCAGCGGTAGCGGAACAGCTCGTTGAACCGCCCGGCGAGCAGGCCCATCGTGGCCAGGCGGCGCGGAAAGTTTTCGGCCAACGCCTTGATCGACAGTTCGATGGTGACGATGGCCGAGGCCTCGAGCGGCTCGATGAAACCGGCGGAGAGGCCCACGGCAAGGCAGTTGCCCTGCCAGAAGCGTTCACGGTGGCCCGTGGAGAACGTGAGCTTGCGCGGGCGCAGGGTCTGCAGGTCAGCGGACGGCAGCCGCGCGGCAATGTAGTTCCGCAGCACATCCTCCGCCCGCGCATCATCCATGAAGCGCGAGGAGAAGACGCAACCGATGCCGCGCCGCGTTGGCAGGGCGATGTCCCAGATCCAGCCCGCTCCATGCGCGGTACCGATGGTCTGCGAGGCAATCGGGCTGCCGGGTTCGACCGGGACCTGCACGGCAAGCGCACTGTCGTTGAAGGACACGTCGGACCGGTCCACCCACGGCACGCCGCAGTGGTCACCGATCAGGATCGCGGCAAGCCCTGAGCAATCGATGAAGAAGTCGCCGGCTATTTCGCGCCCGTCGAGCAGGCGCAGACTGGCGATATTGCCGGCCTCGTCATCGGCAATTGCAATGACTTGCGCCGAAACATGCGTCACGCCGAGCCACGTCGTCGCGTGGCGCTTGAGCAGTGCGGCGAACTTGCCGGCATCGAGATGATAACCGTAGTTCAGCGCCCCGGCATAATCGGGCATGGCCCTTTGCCGTGGTGCAAGGTTGTCCTCGCAGGCCGCAGCTTGTGGCGTCACCAGCGCTGCGAAGGACAATTCCGGTGCCTGTGCGCGCCACGCCTGCAGCATGGCAGCCATGTCGCCCGGCGGGGGCGGCGTGAACGGATGGAGGTAGCTGTCCTGCGCAGAACCATCGACCCAGCCATCGAAGCGCGAACCCTGCTTGAACGAAGCGTCGCACTCGGCAAGGAACTCGGCCTCGGGAATGCCGATGGTCGAGAGCGTTTCGCGCATCGTCGGCCAGGTGCCCTCGCCGACGCCGATTGTCGGGATGTCGGGCGCCTCGACCAGCGTGATTGCCAGCTCGGGCCGTCGCGCGGCCAGCAGGCACGCGGAGAGCCACCCTGCGGTGCCGCCTCCGACGATGACAACCTGCTTCACCGACCCGATCATCTCTCACCCGTTTCAGCCGCCGGTTGATCCGGCCAACCTGTCAGTCCTTGAAAACCCCTGCGGCCCGCACTGCCGAAGCAATACGGGCCGCCGGTTCCTCGTTACCCGAAGGTCATCCCCTCAGGCTCAGAAGGTAAACCGCGCACCGGCAGCATAGCGCGCATATCCCGGTGCCGCAAAGAACACGGTCTGGGTGTTGCGCTGGTAGCCCTTGCGGTCGGCGTTGGTGATGTTGATGCCTTCGACGAACACCGTCACGCCCTCGCGGATTTCGTACGATGCACTGGCGTCGAACTGGCCATAGGCCTTCACGTAGTACGGATCGAAGCCGTAGCCCGAGAGGAACCCATCGCGCCAGTTATAGGCAACGCGCGCCTGCAGGCCGTTCTTGTCGTAGAACAGCACGGCGTTGGCACTGTCGCTGACCCCGTTCACCGCGAACTGCGGGATGGTGTAACGCAGGGTGTTGTCGAACTTCGTGTCGCTCTTCACCACGGTGTAGTTCAGGATCGCACCGAAGCCGGTATCCCAGAAGCTGTGCTGGACCGCGAATTCCCAGCCCCACAGCTTGGCCTTCTGATCGCTGTTGGTCGGCTGCGTGGTGATGAAGTTCACAAGCGGATCGGAGGCCTGGCCGATGACGCCGGTGACGACCCCGTTGTTGTCACGAATGACCGTCGAGGGGAAGTTGGCGCCGATGTAATCGAGCAGTTGCTGCGCCGTAGCATTGGGACCCAGCGCTGCCCGCGCTGCTGCGGCATTGGCACCGGCAGCAGCGTTGGTCAGGCCGAACGCGGGCTGGTTGACCTGCGTCTGGCTGATGAAGTTCTTCACGACCTTGTGGAAGAAGCCCACCGAAACGTAGCTCGCCGGCGCGTAGTACCATTCGGCCGAGAGATCGACGTTGTTGGACTTGTAGGGCAGCAGGCCGGGGTTGCCGCTCGAGGCCGTGCTGCCTCCGATGCGGATCGGCGAAGCCAGCGTGGTGCCACCCTGCAGCGAGGCATAGTCAGGACGGGTGATCGTCTGGCTATACGATGCGCGCAGGCGGACGTTGTCGATCGGCTCCATGTCGAAGTCGATGGCCGGCAGCCAGTTCTCGTACTCGCCCTTGAGCGAGGCGGCAGCGACCTGCTGCGGATTGCCATAATCGATCGCGGTTTCGTTGCCGCCGGTCCAGATCGTGCGGACCGGGATCGGAACTTGCGCAGTGGAGTCGACCTTGGTCTTCTCGTAGCGCAGGCCGAAGCGCAGGTTAGCCGTGCCCGCGCCCAGATCGAACGAGTGCTTGGTCTGCAGGTACGGCGCCCAGGTCCGTTCGCGGACGGTGCGGTCGGTCGTGTACTTGGCAATGCAGGTGCCGGCAGTGACGGCGGTGCTGCAGATCCCGATCTTGCTGTCGAGCAGACGGATCAGACCGTCCGTGTCGATGTTGAAGTAGTTCGGGATGATCGAGCCATCGTTTGAGCCCGACATGCCCGCCAAGTCCTTCGGCAGGTCACGGATCTGGTAGAGGTCGTCCGGGGTTTCGGCTGCGGAAAGCGTGCCGCCCCAGGTATCGTTCTGGATAACGCCGAATGCAGAGCGCACCTTGTTCTCGGTGTAGGTGACGCCGAAGTCGAGGCTGTCGATGAACGAGGCGTCGAAATCCCAACCGCCGCGGAAAGTGACTTCGTTGATCTCGTCACGCATGTAGGCGGTGCGGAAGGCGTTGCCGGCAGGGCGGATGTTCGAGGCCTTGATCTCGGCCCCCGGATACATCTGAACGCTGATGACGGGCATGTCGGAGGTGTAATCGACCTTCTGCGACTTCACGCCGAAGATCGCGCTACCGACGGCAATGCCCGAACCATAAGGCTTAGTCGGCTTGCTTTCGGCGGTCGAGTGGTGACCATCGAGTTCGAGGCGCAGGCCGCCGGGGCCATCCCACTTGAGGTTGCCGCCGATCGACTGGTTGCGCGAGCGGTTGGCCGCGACTGCGCCGGTGATGGCGAGGTCCTTGTCGGTGCCACCGAAGTTCTCGGCATAGAAGTTCGGGCCAGCTGCCGGACCATCGGTCCAGCTGCTCGAGGTGTCGCCGTGGTTGAACCAGACGCCGATCGAGTTGGTGCGGGCGTCGATGGTGTTCTGCGAGAAGGTGTAGTCGACGGTCGCAGTCAGCGTATCGGTCGGCTTGACCTGCACCACGGCCTGACCGTTGATGCGCTTGCGGCGGAACGTGGTAAAATCGTAGCCCGCGTTCTGCGTGACCTGATAGATGTCGTTCGGGCCGGGGCGGTTCTGGATGTTGGCAGCGCCCGGCGTGCCCGGCTGTGCCAGCGAACCCCAGTTGTTTTCCGAGCCGAGATAGCCTTCGCGCCAGCCCGCGTTGAACTGCGCCTGGCTGGCCTTGCGATCCTGGTAGGAACCGGTCAGCAGAACGCCGATGCGGCCATCAGCAAAGGTATCGCTGATGATGCCCGAGACTTCAGGCGTGATGCTGGTGCCATCGAACAGCGAGGTGTCATAGACCGCCTTGGCGCCGATGCTGCCGTGGAAGCCTGGACGTTCGAGCGGCTTGGCGGTCTTGATGTTGATGACCGAACCGATACCGCCAGTGGCGAGCGAAGCGCGGCCCGACTTGTAGACTTCGACGCCGGCAATGCCTTCGGAGGCGAGGTTGGCGAAATCGAACGAGCGCGAGGCCGGGGCGCCGCTGCTGCCGCCGAGGCTGGAAGCGGGCATCTGGCGGCCGTTGAGCAGGACGAGGTTGAAGTCCGGACCGAAGCCGCGAACGGTCACGGTCGAACCTTCACCGCTGTTGCGGTCGATCGAAACGCCGGTGATGCGCTGCAGCGACTCGGCAAGGTTGGTATCGGGGAACTTGCCGATGTCTTCGGCCGAGATCGCGTCGACCACGCCCTGCGCGCTGCGCTTGATGTCGAGTGCCTTCGACAGCGAGGCGCGGATGCCGGTGACGACGATGGCTTCGCCTTCTTCAGCGGGAGCAGCAGCATCCTGCGGCGCTTCCTGCGCGTGGACGGCCTGTCCTGCAAGTGCGAGTGCAAGGGCACCCATGCTGGCTGCACGAACGGCAGCGGAACGTGTCATGGAAACCTTCATGATCCTCCCCTTTTACAACCTCGGCACTGCCACGCGAAATGCTCGCCATCAGCGCTCTTGTGAACGTTCACCTAAATGAGAACGTTCACGCGGTCAAGGGCCTTCGCCGACAATAGCCGGAAAACCTAGTTCTTTTGGGCAATCCAGGCAGGCACTTGCGCGAAACCTGCGCAAATCCGTTTGGTGGTGCGCTGCTCTTGGCATAGCGTTTTGCCCAAGCGGCGGCGTCAATGGTGCCTTCTCTCCTGCCAGCCGCGTCAGGGATTTTCACCCATGCGCGACCATGACCTTCGAAGCAGGGCCGTTGGCGAGATGCACTTGCGGCGCTGGCCGCCCCTGCCGGTCCCTTGCCATATCGTGCAGTGGGTCCTTGCGATCGACGACAGCGAGCGTGCCGATGAACTGTCCGCGATTGAGGCCTTGACGGCGAGCAACGACAGCGTCGGCAACCCGACGCACCGCGAAGGCCGGATCAACCAAAGGGTCACCTTCACCTGGGAACGCCAGAGCGAAGGCAGCAGCCTGACGCTGTTTTGCGCGCCTTGCGATGATGAAGGCTTTCTCGAACCGGCGACGGACGTTGAGCTATCGGCCGCAATCGCCTGGGCACGCACTCTGCCTGGCCAGATCGTGCGCAGCACGCGCGTGTGGCTGGCGCAGAGCGATGCCGACGTCGAGCGGGTTCTCGATCGCCATCCGATTAATCGCGATGAACTTGTTTCCAGCACACTGGGCGGCGGCATCCGCATATGGTCGGACTTCAGGCTGAAGGATGACGGCTTCGGGCGATTGCTTGCAGCGGCCAACGGCATTGACCGGCGCGATCTCACCCGACAGATCCAGCGTCTTCAGGAACTGGGCAACTATCGCAACAAGGCGCTGCTCGGCCTGCCGGTCGCCCGCGAATGCTGGCCCAAGCTTGATGCTGCCGAAGAACGCCTGAGCGATCTTGCCAACCGTATCGCAGATAGCGACGCACGCGACGACAGCCTGCTGGAGGAACTGTCGCGCCTTGCGCTCGATCTTGCCTCTGTCGCGACTGCTATTTCGTTCCGCATGGACGCCACCCGCGCCTACGGTCAGATCGTCGAGGAACGTCTGGAACAACTCGATGTGCGGCCGGTCGGAGGGTACGCCTCGCTGGTTGATTTCACCCAGCGCCGTTTCCGCCCGGCCATGAATACCTGCATCGCCACCAGCGAGAGGATCGAACGCATCGGTGAGCGTACCGAGCAACTGACTTCGCTGCTGCGTGCGCGGATCGATACGCGGATCGAGAACCAGAATGCAGAGCTTCTGCGATCGATGGAGCAGTCGATCTCGATGCAGGCACGTTTGCAGCAGCTGGTCGAAGGCCTCTCGGCGGTCGCGCTAAGCTACTACGTCCTCGGCCTCATCAAGTACGCACTCTATGCTGTGCCAGACAGCGCATTGGGGGTTTCGGACGAGTTCGTGATCGGTCTTCTTGTCCTGCCGATGGTGCTGGGCGTGTGGTGGACGATGCACACCCTCAAGGACCGACTGATCAAGACTTCAGATCAGCAATAATTCCGCTTGTCCTGACGGCCATATGTGTCCACACTTCTGGACAGATGGCGCGCTTCCCCTTCTCTGCGATCGTCGGTCAGGACGAAATGAAGCTCGCGCTCCTGATCGCAGCGGTCGATCCCTCCATCGGCGGAGTGATGGTTTTCGGCGACCGTGGAACAGGCAAGTCCACCGCCGCCCGCGCACTGGCCAGCCTGTTGCCGCCGATCATGGTCATGGACGGCTGCCGCTATGGCTGCTCGCCCGAAGCGCCGCATAGCTGCCCCGGCCCGTGCGAATCCAACAAGGCCAGCAAGCGGCCGGTGCCGTTCGTCGATCTGCCACTGGGCGCCACGGAAGACCGCGTGCTGGGCTCGCTCGATCTGGAAAGGGCACTGCGCACCGGGGAAAAGACGTTCGAACCCGGCTTGCTGGCGCGTGCGCATCGCGGGTTCCTCTACATCGACGAGATCAACCTGCTCGAAGACCACCTGGTCGACCTGCTGCTCGACGTGTCCGCCTCGGGCGAGAACGTGGTTGAGCGCGAGGGTCTGTCGGTGCGCCACAAGGCCAAGTTCGTGCTGATCGGCAGCGGCAACCCGGAAGAAGGCGAACTGCGTCCGCAACTGCTCGACAGATTCGGTCTTTCGGTCGAAGTACGCACCCCGCGCGAGATCGAAAACCGCGTCGAGATCATGCGCCGCTGCGCCTCGCACGATGCCGACAGCGAGGCTTTTGCCGCACAGTGGGCCGAGGAGGACGAGAAAGTCCTGCAGCAGATTGCGCGCGGGCAGAAGAAGCTGGCGAAGATCGAGGTTCCGGACGGCGTACTCGTCGACGCGGCGGGAATTTGCAGCGCCGTGGGCGTTGACGGCCTGCGCGGCGAACTGACCCTGATGCGCGCCGCGCGCGCCTTTGCCGCGCTGAAGGGGGCAAAGGTGGTCAAGCGCGATCACCTGCTTCACGTTGCGCCGATGGCC
Organism: Novosphingobium sp. CCH12-A3; assembly: GCF_001556015.1. Classification (NCBI taxonomy): domain Bacteria; kingdom Pseudomonadati; phylum Pseudomonadota; class Alphaproteobacteria; order Sphingomonadales; family Sphingomonadaceae; genus Novosphingobium; species Novosphingobium sp. CCH12-A3. Next base: position 19,303 of record NZ_LSIA01000290.1, read on the forward strand.
TTGCGCCACCGCCTGCGCCGCGACGTGCTAGACGAAAGCGGATCGACCGCACGGATTGATCGCGCGATCGCCGAACACTTCAGATGACCGAGGCACTGGCAGATGCGCTCCTGGCAGCGCGCCTGCTGGCCGCAGACCGCAAACTTGGCGGCATCGTCCTGCGCGGCGGCGGACCGGCGCGCGATCTCGTCTTGCAAGCGCTGCGAGGATTGCTTCCGGCGGACACGCCCTTCCGCCGCCTGCCCGGTCATATCGACGAGGACCGGCTGATCGGGGGCACCGACATTGCTGCCAGCCTCGCCAACGGCACGCTCATAAGGCAACGGGGCCTTCTGGCTGAGGTGGCAGGCGGCGTGTTGGTCGTTCCCATGGCCGAGCGTTTGCGCTCGGACACTGCTGGCCGGGTAGCGCAGGCGCTCGACAACGAAGGCGCCTTCCTGCTCATCCTGCTCGACGACGGCGAAGGCCCGGACGAGCGGCCACCGCTCGCCCTGATGGAACGGGTCGCTTTCGACCTCAGCCTGCAAGACGTGCGCGCGGCGGACCTCCACTGCGAAATGCCCGAGCCGGGCGCTCTCGGGGCCGCACCATCGCTCGATAGCGAAGCACTCTCGGCCCTTGCCGCCACCGCAACGGCGCTGGGTATCGCGTCGATCAGGCCGCTCCTGCAGGCAGCGGCCGTTGCCCGGGCGCACGCGGTGCTTGGCGGCCGGGACACGGTTCACCGCGCCGACCTTGAAGCCGCGACGCGCCTCGTCCTTGCCCCGCGCGCGACACAGCTGCCGCCGGAGCCTGAAGCGCCCGCTCCTCCAGAACCCGAGCATGAGCCCGTAGAGGCAGAGCGGCCGGACAATGACGAAGATGACGACGACAGCGCGCCCGACATTCCCGAAGACCTGCTGATCGAAGCGGCCCGCGCCATGATCCCGCCTGATGTGCTGGAACTGATCGCCTCGGGCCGCGCCCAGCGGTCTGCGCGTGGCGGAGGCGCCGGACGCCGAACCGGTTCAGCACTGCGCGGCAAGCCCTTGGGTGCGCGGCCCGGCATGCCCGGCGGCGGTGTGCGCATGGCGCTGGTCGATACCTTACGCGCGGCCATACCGTGGCAGCCCCTGCGCAGGCGCGATCCGGCTCCCGAAGGCGCAGGTCCGATCCGCTTCCGCCGGGACGACCTGCGGGTCCGCCGCTTCGAAGAGCGCGCCACCACGGTCACGATCTTCGCGGTGGACGCATCGGGCTCGGCGGCACTCGCCCGCCTGTCGGAAGCCAAGGGCGCGGTCGAATTGATCCTCGCCCAGGCTTATGTGAAGCGAGCCGAAGTTGCGCTGGTCGCCTTCCGCGGCACCGATGCCGACCTGCTGCTGCCCCCCACCCGCTCGCTCACCCGCGCCAAGCGCGCCCTTGCCGAACTGCCCGGTGGCGGCGGCACCCCGCTTGCCCGAGGCATTGCCCTTGCCCGGCAGCTTGCCGATGCCGTGATGAGCCGGGGCCGCACACCGTTCCTCGTGTTCCTCACCGACGGCAGCGCGAATGTCGCCGCAGACGGTACATCCGGCCGCGCCCAGGCCAACGCCGACGCGCTGACGGCCGCCAAGGGAATTGCCGGCGCCGGCCTTGATGCCGTGGTGATCGACATCTCCCCTCGCCCTCGGCCCGAAGCTGCCCGCATCGCCGAAGCGATGCGGGCGCGTTACCTGCCGCTGCCCTTCGCCGATGCCAAGGCGCTCAAGGCGGCGGTGACGCTGGCGGCCGAGCCGCAGAATAAACGCGCATGAGGGGGCCGCGCTGGGAGGTCGAAGGGCGCAACTGGCCGAACCGCGAGGGAAGCCGCTTCGTGGAGACGCCGGGGCTCAAGTGGCACGTTCAGGTGGCGGGCGATGGGCCGGCGATCCTGCTGCTCCACGGCACCGGCGCGGCAACGCACAGCTGGCGTGACGTGCTGCCACTGCTGGCGCAGGACTTCACCGTGATTGCCCCTGACCTGCCCGGCCACGGCTATACCAAGGGCCGCCCGCGACAGGGCCTGACGTTGCTTGGCATGGCGAGTGCCGTGATCGCCCTGCTCGATACCCTTGGCCAGAGGCCGTCGCTGATCGTCGGCCACTCGGCCGGCGCGGCCATTGCGATCCAGACCGTCCATCTGCAGGGCGCGGCCATGCCCCTGATCGGCTTCAATCCCGCCCTGATGCCCTTCCCCGGCCTTGCCGCCAAGCTGTTCCCGTCGCTGGCAAGGATGCTGTTCGTGAACCCCTTCGTCCCGCGGATGCTGGCCGGCATTGCCCGCATTCCGGGCGAGACCGGGCGCTTTCTGCGCCGCGCCACCGGCTCTGCCATCGATGTGCGGGGGATCGCTGCCTACGAGGCATTGATGGGCAACCATCACCACTGTGGCGGGGCAATGGAAATGATGGCCAGTTGGGACCTCGACGCGCTCAGCCGCCTGCTACCGCAGTTGAGAAGCCGCGTGCTGCTCGTACATTCCAGCGGCGACACAGCCGTGCCGCTGTCGTCGGTCGAACAAGCCGCGAGGTTGATACCCGATTGCCGTCTGGAAGTGCTGCCGGGGCTTGGGCATCTTGCGCATGAAGAGCGCCCCGGGAAGGCCGCTGAACTGATCCGCACGTTCGCCGCCGCAAGCGCGAGTGACGAAAGCAAGGGAGAGCCAGGATGAATTCGATGAGCGAACACTTTGGCTGGGTGGAAATCGTCTTCACCGCCGTCATCGCGCTGGGCTTCGGCATTTACCAGCTATGGTCGGTCAACCGCGAGATCGCGAAGGACAAGGCGAAGAAGCAGAACCCGGACGACTAGCCGCGCGGTATCCGATAGGGCAGCATGAACTGCACGATCGGCGAAGAAAAGCGATCGAGATCAAGGCTTTCCTGCACGGCCACGACGGGCTCTCCAAACAGGCGCGATGACAGGGCGGAGCGCGCATAGAACGGTGCGTCCTCCCACGTGCGGATGACGCTGGCATGGCCCCTGTCCGCCCGCGTCTTGCGCTCCATCTGCCAGAGCGTGTTCGGCAAGGGCGCAACCGGCGGCAGCGCCTCCTCCTCGTGCGGCACCCCGTCCGCACCGAAGCGCAGCGCGCTGGCAAAGCCCTGGCCATTGCGACGGATGCCCTCGTAGCAGACCACCGATCCGCTGCGGCCATGGGCGCGGGACCAGTGCCAGACGCGGAAGCCCTCCTCCAGCGATTCCGCGCCGAAGTTCGAATCGAGATAGGCGCTGCCCTTCCACTTGAGCCCAGGCTTTTCCATCCGGACCTCGATCCGCGCGCGCGGGGCAATGCAGTGCCAGCGGTGGCGCCCGGCCGGGTCCAGCGAGAAGGCGCGGTCGTTGGTCGCTTCCGGGTAGACGCGGACCTTGCCGGCGACACGCCGCTGCCACGGCACACCAACCCGCTTGTCCATCTCCTCGATATCGATTTCGAGCGCGTCACCGGTCCAGCGGACCGAACTCGGCCCGATCTGCAGATTATCGGCATCGCGCGCGACACTGCCACGCCCGCGCTCGGTCATGGTCCAGCGTGCGCCGAGGCCATAGAGCGCCACGTTCAGCGCGCAGTGCTGCAACGGATCGGCGCGGCCGCTCTTCTTGTAGTAGGGCGAGAAAACACTGCCGATGAATGCGATGATCGTCAGCCCATGGCGTCCGCATTCGCTGATCGCATCGACATACCACCAGCCATAGCCACCGGGCGGAACTTCCGCATCGAAGCGAGGTCTTGCACCACAGCCTGCATCGCCAGTTGCCCGGACAAGGCGGCCATCGGCACCCCGGCCCCCGGATGGGTGCTTCCACCCGCGCAGTAAAGCCCAGGGATCCGGGTCCGCGTGCCCTGCCGGAGGAAGGACGCCGCCCAGCCGTGCGAGGCCCGACCATAGATCGCCCCCCCGGTCGAGGGCAAAAAGTTCTCGAAGGCGTTCGGCGTCAGCAGCGTGTGGGGAAAGTCTTCCTCCAGCTCCAGTCCGCAACGCTGAAGGCTGCGCATCATGGCCTGTGTGCACCGGGCCTTCTCCTCTTCGGTATAAGTGTGGCTGTCGCCATTGGCAGGCGCGTTGACGATGATCTGCAGACGTTCACGCTGGCCCGGCGGCACATCGGCCCCGCCCTCGCGATCAAGCGCGCAGACATAGACGCTGGGATCACATGGCGGAGCGCCGCCACGAATGTCGCTGAATTCGCGGGCATAGTCGGGCGAGAAGAACACGTTATGACGCTGCAACGGAAAGCCCGATGTCCGTGCATTAGCCAGCCAGACCATCGCCGAGAGCGAACGCTTGCGCACGCCATGCGATGGCACCGCCATGGCGCCCAAGGGGCCGAAGCGCCCTGCCGCCAAGGCCTCGGGATCGGCATTGGCGATAACCGCGTCGGCGGCAATGCGCTCGCCATTGCAGAGGATCAGGCCCGATGTGCGTCCTTGCGCGGTCTCGATCAGGGCAGCGCCCGTGCTGAAGCGGAATTTCGCGCCATGCATCTGGCCCAAGCGCATCAACGCACCCGCAAGCGCGCTCATGCCACCTTCGATCAGCCAGACACCTTGCGCTTCCACGTGGGCGATCAGCATCAAGGTTGCCGGTGTCTCGAACGGCGAGGACCCACAGTAGGTCGAATAGCGCGCGAAAAGCTGGCGCAGGCGCTGGTCGGCAAAATGCTGGCCCAACACCTTCCACATCGATTCGTAGGGCCGGATCGCCAGAAGGTCGCCCATGCGCCACAAGCCGATGCGCCACATCAGGGGGAGCGGCCAACTGACCTTGCTCCCGCGCATCATCGGACGATCGATGATGCCGTGAATGCGCGCGGCCTCCCTGCGGAAGGCACGAAAGCCAGCTGCGGCCGAAGCGCCGGCAAAGTCACCAATGGCCTGCTCGCTCAGTTCCGGATCGGCATGGAGATCGAGATGGCGCTCTGGATCCCAGGCGTGACGGGCAATCACGTCTGCGCGGCGAATGTCGACAAAGTCGGCGAGATCGGCGCCGCAAGCCGCAAAGATGCCCTCGAATACGTCGCGCAGGGTGAAGACCGTGGGACCGGCATCAATGGAGGCACCATCGACGATCAGCTGACGCGCCTTGCCACCGGGGCGCGCTGCCTTTTCTACGACGGTGACATCTGCCCCGCGCGCAGCCAGCAGCGCGGCTGCCGTCAGGCCGCCGATGCCCGCTCCGATGATCGCCACCCGCGATGCCAAGGCAAGCTCCTCTCCTGAAGGGAAACCCTCCGCCGAATACAATTGACCTTTACATCATAAATGTCCAATCTTTTGGACATATGCTGGACGTTGCCCCTTTCACGGATGCGCCGCCGGTGCCCCACCCTCCTGAACGGCCTCCCGAATGGCGACGCCGCTGGACCCATTGGCGCAACCGGGTTCTGGGCAGCCCGGTCTTCCAGGACTGGGCGTCGCGCCTTCCCATTTTTGCAAGCGTATCAAGGCGCCGCGCCGCCAGCGCGTTCGATCTGGTGGCAGGCTTCACCTATTCGCAGATACTGCTTGCCGCGGTCCAGGTCGGCCTGCTCGACCTGCTCGACGCAGGGCCTTGCAACGCCGACGATATCGCCCGGTCGACCGCGCTGAGTCATGCCGTCGCGACTCGGCTGCTCCGCGCCGCCGCCGCGCTGGATCTTGCCGAAGAAGTTGCCCCGGGATGCTGGATGCTCGGCCAGCAAGGGGCGGCTCTGCGATCAAACCCCGGGGCGCTCGCCATGGTCGCGCATCACCCGCTGCTTTACGCGGATCTCTCCGACCCGCTTGCCCTGCTGCAGCAGGACCGACAGGAGCCGACGGCCCTGTCGCGTTTCTGGCACTATCACTCTGAAACCGATGGGGAAATTGCCGGTCGCTACTCTTCACTCATGGCCGCGTCCCAACAGATGGTCGCGCAACAGGCGATGGGTGCCTATGCTTTCGATCGCCACCGCCGCCTGCTTGACATAGGGGGTAGCCATGGCGCTTTCGTCAACGCGCTGGCCCCGGCATGTCCATCGCTGGAGCTGGGTATATTCGACCTGCCTCCTGTTCTTTCCGGTGCAACGAATCTGCCGTCGCGAGTCTCCCTTCATCCTGGTGACTTCTTTGCCGACCCCCTGCCCACCGGCTACGATTGCATAACGCTTTCGCGGATTCTCCACGATCATGACGATGATCGCTGCCTGCAGATCCTGCGCGGAATTCGCGCAGCTCTTCCCGAAAACGGCCGCCTAGTCATTGCCGAACCGATGGCCGGGGCACGCGGGGCAAAGGCCATGGGAGATGCCTATTTCGGCCTTTATCTCTGGGCGATGAACTCTGGTCGTCCCCGCACGCCCGCTGAATACGGCGAGATGCTGCGCAAAGCGGGCTTCCGGCACTGGCAACAGAAGCGAACGGCAATGCCGGTCATCGCCAGCGTCATTGTTAGTTCATATTGACAGCTATGACCGTCCAATCTGTTTGACACTCTTTGGCGTTAGCGTATGGTGAACACTGCCTGACAGTACCCATCCGGATACTGCGGCAAGGCCCGGATCACCGGGAGAGGGGAAGACCGGCATGGAGTCGCTGGCGGTCATACTGGAAGCACCGAGGCGCATCGCGCTTCGCAGGCTTGCCTTGACCTCAGGACAAGGCTCCGAAGCAGGCTTCTCCGCACTCGCTCCTTCAGACGTCCTCATCGAAGTCCAGTGGAGCGGCGTAAGTGCCGGAACCGAAAAGCTTCTCTGGTCGGGCGAGATGCCGAACTTCCCCGGAATGGGCTACCCGTTGGTGCCCGGATACGAGAGCTTGGGCCGCATCGTCGATGCCGGAAGCGAAGTCCAGGCGCGCATCGGCGACTGGGTCTTTGTCCCCGGCGCAACCTGCTATCGCGATGCGCGCGGCCTGTTCGGTGGCACGGCGCGGCAGGTCATCGTCCCGTCCGCACGCGCCCTTCCCGTCTCCGAGTCGCTGGGCCGTGACGGGGTTCTGTTTGCGCTCGCCGCGACTGCGCTTCACGCGATGAACGGTGGCGATCCGCCCGATCTGATCATTGGCCACGGCACGCTGGGCCGCCTGCTCGCGCGCATGACCATCGCTGCAGGTGCCCCCGCCCCCACGGTCTGGGAGCACAAGCCCGCCCGCCGGACCGGCGCCCAAGGGTACAACGTCATCGCTCCGAAGGACGACGATCGCCACGATTACGCGAATATCTATGACGCCAGCGGCGATGCCGATTGCCTCGACCTGCTCGTCCCGCGCCTGCGCAAGAAGGGCGAGATCGTGCTGGCAGGCTTCTACGCCAACCGCCCGAGCTTTGCCTTCGCACCTGCCTTCCGGGCCGAGGCACGCTTCCGCGTTGCCGCCGAATGGGGGCCGGATGATCTCGCCTCGACCCGCGCCCTGATCGACTGCGGCGCGCTCGATCTTTCGGGTCTGGTCTCGCACCAGCGCCCGGCCGAGGAAGCGCCGGACGCCTATCCGGAAGCCTTCCTCGATGCCGACTGCCTCAAGATGGTCCTCGACTGGAGCAACTGCGCATGACGATGCTGGATACACATGCGGCTGCCCTGCGCGATGAAGCCGCGATCGAGCCTGACGCACCGCACACCGGCGAGGTGAAGAAGGAAACGCAGATCATCGCGATCTACGGCAAGGGCGGCTCGGGCAAGAGCTTTGCCCTGTCCAACCTCAGCTACATGCTCGCCCAGCAGGGCAAGCGCGTGCTGCTGATCGGCTGCGATCCCAAGTCCGATACCACCAGCCTGCTCTTTGCCGGCAAGGCCTGCCCGACGATCATCGAAACGTCCTCCGCCAAGAAGCTGGCCGGTGAGGAAGTCCGCATCGAGGACGTCTGCTTTCAGCGCGACGGCGTCTTCGCCATGGAACTGGGCGGCCCCGAAGTCGGCCGTGGCTGCGGCGGTCGCGGCATCATCCACGGCTTCGAACTGCTCGAAAAGCTCGGCTTTCATGACTGGGGCTTCGATTACGTCCTGCTCGACTTCCTGGGTGACGTGGTCTGCGGCGGCTTCGGCCTGCCGATTGCGCGCGACATGTGCCAGAAGGTCATCGTCGTCGGCTCGAACGACCTGCAGTCGCTCTACGTTGCCAACAACGTCTGCAAGGCAGTGGAATACTTCCGCAAGATGGGCGGCAATGTCGGCGTGGCCGGCATGATCATCAACAAGGACGACGGCACCGGCGAGGCGCAGGCCTTTGCCAACGCGGTCGACATCCCCGTGCTCTGCTCCATTCCGGCCGACGAGGACATCCGGCGCAAGTCGGCCAATTACCAGATTATCGGCAAGCCCGGCGGGCAATGGGGCAGTCTCTTCGCAGAGCTTGCATCCAATGTCGCGTCGGCGCCGCCGCGGCAGCCCACGCCCCTCGACCAGGATGGACTGCTCGGCCTCTTCTCCCCCGAAGACACCGGAGGCAACGTCGAGTTGGTCCCGGCGACACAGGCTGACATGCGCGGCGGATCTTTCGAGCAGCGCCCCTCTCTCGAGGTGGTCTATGACGAGGTCTGAGGCATGACTGACCTTGCAGACAGGGCGCTTCATGCGCGCGAGCCGGACCGGATCGCTCTCGATCCGCCGGTCGAAGGTGGCGGCTGCCATGCCGGCGCCGATGTGCTGCGCGAGGCCACCAACAAGGCGCAAGGCTCGGAACTTCTGGATCGCTACGCCGCCGACTATCCGGTTGGCCCGCACGATCAGCCGCAATCGATGTGCCCGGCATTCGGTTCACTCCGCGTTGGCCTCAGGATGCGGCGCACTGCCACCGTGCTCTCGGGCTCGGCCTGCTGCGTCTATGGCCTGACCTTCACCTCGCACTTTTATGGCGCACGGCGCACCGTCGGTTACGTGCCGTTCAGTTCAGAGACGCTGGTAACCGGCAAGCTGTTCGAGGACATCAAGGAAGCCGTCGAAGGCCTTGCCGATCCAGCCGATTACGATGCAATCGTCGTAACCAATCTGTGCGTCCCGACCGCCAGCGGCGTACCGCTGCGGTTGCTCAAGAAGCAGATCAACGGCGTGCGCATCATCGGCATTGACGTGCCGGGCTTCGGCATACCCACGCACGCCGAGGCCAAGGACGTGCTCGCCGGGGCGATGCTTGCATATGCCCGCGAGGAAGTGGCGCAAGGCCCGGTCGCGGCCCCAACCAACCGTGCCGACAAGCCGACCGTAACCCTCCTTGGCGAAATGTTCCCGGCTGATCCCGTGGGCATCGGCATGATGCTCGAACCATTGGGCCTTGCCGCCGGGCCGGTCGTCCCCACCCGCGAATGGCGCGAGCTTTACGCTGCGCTCGATTGCGCGGTCGTGGCTGCAATCCATCCGTTCTACACCGCCAGCGTCCGTGAATTCGAACATGCCGGCCGCACCGTGGTCGGCTCGGCCCCGGTCGGCGCGGAAGGCACGGCGGCCTGGCTCGATGCCATCGGTACTGCCTGCAACGTGCCAGCCGAAAAGGTCGAGGCCGCCAAGGCGCGCTTCGTGCCGATGATCCGTGCCGCGCTTGCCGCCAACCCGATCAAGGGCCGGATCACCGTCTCCGGCTACGAAGGCTCCGAACTGCTTGTCGCCCGCCTGCTGATCGAAAGCGGCGCTGACATACCCTATGTGGGCAGTGCCTGCCCGCGCACGCGCTGGTCCGATCCGGACCGCGACTGGCTCGAGGCGCGCGGCGTGCGCGTGCAGTTCCGCGCCAGCCTTGAGCAGGACATTGCCGCGGTCGAGGAATTCCGACCCGACCTTGCCATCGGCACGACGCCGGTGGTGCAGCACGCCAAGGCCCAGGCGATTCCGGCGCTCTACTTCACCAACCTGATCTCGGCCCGCCCGCTGATGGGCGTGGCCGGCGCCGGCAGCCTGGCGCAAGTGATCAATGCGGCGATGGCCAACAAGGCGCGCTTCGACAGGATGACCGCGTTCTTCGAAGGCGTCGGCACTGGCCCGGCCGCCGGGATCTGGGAAGAGACGCCGCAGGATCGCCCGGCCTTCAAGAAGAAGTACGCCGCCCTCAACGAAGCCGCGCGCAAGGCGGCAGAGGCGGTGGGCACATGACCCTCGTCCTCGACCATGATCGGGCCGGCGGCTACTGGGGCGCCGTCTATGTCTTCACTGCGGTAAAAGGCCTGCAAGTGATCATCGACGGGCCGGTGGGTTGCGAGAACCTTCCGGTTACCTCGGTCCTGCACTACACCGATGGCCTGCCTCCGCACGAATTGCCGATTGTGGTCACCGGTCTTGGTGAGGAAGAGCTGGGCAAGACCGGTACCGAAGGCGCGATGAAGCGGGCATGGAAAGTGCTCGATCCGGAACTGCCCGCCGTGGTCGTGACAGGCTCCATCGCCGAGATGATCGGCGGTGGCGTGACGCCGCAAGGCACCAATATCAAACGCTTCCTGCCCCGCACGATCGACGAGGACCAGTGGCAGTGTGCCGACCGCGCGCTCAGCTGGCTCTGGTCGGAATTCGGCCCGAAAACCGTCCCTGCGGTCAAGCCGGTCAAGGACGGCGAGAAGCCCAGGGTCAATATCCTCGGCCCCAGCTACGGCATGTTCAACATGGCGAGCGACGTTCACGAAATCCGCCGCCTGATCGAAGGCATCGGTGCTGAGGTCAACATGGTCTTCCCGCTGGGCAGCCATCTTGCCGATATCCGCAGGCTGGCAGATGCCCAGGCGAACGTCTGCATGTATCGCGAATTCGGGCGCAACTTGTGCGAACTGATGGAACGGCCCTACTTCCAGGCGCCCATCGGGCTCGACAGCACCACTCGCTTCCTCCGCGCGCTGGCCGCCGAACTCGGCCTTGATCCAGAACCGTTCATCGAACGCGAGAAGCACACCACGATCAAGCCGCTGTGGGACCTGTGGCGCTCGGTCACGCAGGATTTCTTCGCCACGGCCAGCTTCGGCATCGTCGCCAACGAGACTTATGCGCGCGGCATCCGCCACTTCCTCGAAGACGACATGGGCCTGCCCTGCACTTTCGCCTTCTCGCGCAGTGCGGGCGTGAAGCCGAAGAACGAGGACGTCCGCGCCGCGATTCACGCGACCCCGCCGCTGGTGCTGTTCGGAAGCTACAACGAACGCATGTACAGCGCCGAAAAGGGCGGCCGGTCGATCTACATTCCGGCCAGCTTCCCCGGCGCCGCCATCCGCCGCCACATCGGCACGCCGTTCATGGGCTATTCGGGCGCGACCTACCTCGTGCAGGAAGTCTGCAACGCACTGTTCGATGCGCTGTTCAACATCATCCCGCTGGCCACGCAACTCGACGCAGTGGAAGCAACGCCCGCGCGCGCCACCCGCGAACTGGCTTGGGATGAAGACGCCAAGGCCCGGCTCGACCAGATCGTCGAGGCACAGCCCGTGCTGGTGCGCATTTCCGCCGCCAAGCGCCTGCGCGATGCCGCCGAACGTATCACTCGCCGCAATAACGAAACCCGCGTCAGCGCCGACAGGCTCGCCGATGCCATGCTCGAGGCGCAGGTCACATGATCCGCGCATCGATCCTTCCGCGCTCATCCCAGGCGCATCAGCTTGCACGGTCGCCCATCTCCGGTCGCCCGTGTTCCCCCATCCACGCGGGTCAGTTCCGCGCGGATACCGAAAGAGGTCTTCCGCCTCTCGCACATCAACAACGACTGGAGATTGGGCAATGAGTGATCATGACGATCGCTTCGGGCTGAGGACCTACCTCACCCCAGAGGAAGCAAAGGAATTCCACAAACTCTTCATGAGCAGCTTCGTCGGCTTCACCGCCGTCGCGGTGGTCGCACACGTCCTCGTCTGGATGTGGAAGCCCTGGCTCTGACGCATCCGCCTGCCCGCGGCGACAGCCTGAGGCAGGACCTTCAACACTTGCACAAGGACTAAGACCATGTGGAGGATTTGGCTTATTTTCGATCCGCGCAGGGCTCTGGTTGCCCTGTTCGCGTTCCTGTTCGTGCTCGCACTGGTGATTCACTTCATCCTGCTCAGCGCCGATACGTTCAACTGGCTCGATGGCCCGAATTCGGCCCAGGGCATGGCGAACGCAGCAGCAGCGGCGCCCGCAGCGCCCTGACGCAACTGTGCGAGAGGCGGCGGCGCTCCCGTCGCCGCCTCCTGTGGCAGCCAATCAGAACACAGCTAAGCCCGTCGCGCCGCGGCGGGGAGGGGTAGAACCATGGCACTCCTTAGTTTCGAACGAAAATACCGCGTTCGCGGTGGCACGTTGATCGGCGGCGACCTGTTCGATTTCTGGGTGGGTCCGTTCTACGTCGGCTTCTTTGGTGTGGTGACCGCGATCTTCGCATCGCTGGGCACCGCCCTCATCTTCTACGCGGCCTCGCAAGGACCGACGTGGAATCCCTGGCTCATCTCGATCGAACCGCCAGACCTCAAATACGGCCTTGGCCTCGCGCCGCTGGCGCAGGGCGGGTTCTGGCAGGTCATCACCGTCTGCGCGCTGATATCCTTCAGCAGCTGGGCGCTGCGCGAAGTCGAGATCTGCCGCAAACTGGGCATGGGCTATCATGTGCCGGTCGCCTTCAGCATGGCGATCTTCGCGTACTTCACGCTGGTGGTAATCCGCCCCGTCCTTCTGGGCGGATGGCACTTCGGCTTCCCCTACGGCATTTTCAGCCACCTCGATTGGGTTTCCAACACGGGGTACCAGTACCTGCATTTCCACTACAATCCGGCCCACATGCTGGCAGTCTCGTTCTTCTTCACGACGACGCTCGCGCTCGCCCTGCACGGTGCGCTGGTGCTCTCGGCGGTGAACCCGCCAGAAGGTGCCGAAGTGAAGTCGCCAGAGTATGAAGACACCTTTTTCCGCGATCTCATCGGCTATTCGGTCGGCACGCTGGGCATTCACCGCGTCGGCCTTCTCCTTGCCCTCAACGCAGGCTTCTGGAGCGCCGTCTGCATCGTGATCAGCGGGCCGCTGTGGACCAAGGGCTGGCCCGAATGGTGGACCTGGTGGCTCAACCTGCCGATCTGGTCGTGAAGGAGCACTGAGCGATGGCGACCTACCAGAACATTTTCACCCAGGTCCAGCTGCGGGGCGAACCCGAAGCCGGGATCGCCCTTCCCCCCGGCAGCGAGCCGCGGATAGGCAAGGGATCGTTCAACCACCTCATGGGCCTGATCGGCCATGCGCAGATCGGCCCGGTATATCTTGGCTGGACCGGCGTGTTCGCCCTGATCTTCGGCTTCTTCGCGATCGAGATTATCGGGCTCAACATGCTCGCCTCGGTGGGCTGGAACCCGATCCAGTTCGTGCGCATGCTGCCCTGGCTCAGCCTTGAACCTCCGGGGCCGGAATATGGCTTCACGCCCTTCGTCCCGCTGGCCAAGGGCGGCTGGTGGATCATGGCCGGGTTCTTCCTGACCACCTCGATCATCCTCTGGTGGATCCGCACGTACACCCGCGCCCGGGCGCTCGGCATGGGAACGCACGTGGCCTGGGCCTTTGCCTCGGCGATCTGGCTCTACCTCGTGCTCGGCTTCATCCGCCCGTTCTTCATGGGCTCGTGGGCGGAAAGCGTGCCGTTCGGCATCTTCCCGCACCTCGATTGGACCGCCGCCTTCTCGATCCGCTACGGCAACCTGTTCTACAACCCGTTCCACGCCTTCTCGATCGCCTTCCTCTATGGATCGACCCTGCTCTTCGCGATGCACGGTGCGACCATCCTGGCGGTCGGTCGCTACGGCGGTGAGCGCGAGATCGAGCAGATCACCGATCGCGGCACGGCATCGGAACGCGCGGCGCTGTTCTGGCGCTGGACCATGGGCTTCAACGCCACGATGGAATCGATCCACCGCTGGGCCTGGTGGTTCGCAGTGCTGACGACGCTGACCGGCGGCATCGGCATCCTGCTGACCGGCACCGTGGTCGACAACTGGTACCTCTGGGCGCAGCAGCATGGCTATGCTCCGATGTATCCCGATACCGGGGTCATTGATCCCGCCACGCTGGGGAGTGCGGGCCAATGAAAAGGACAATCGCAATCGCCGCATTGGCGAGCGCTGCTCTGACCCTTTCGGGTTGCGAGCTGGGGCCGAAGCAGTCGGTCCAGAACGGGCATCGCGGCACCGGGATGGACCAGGTCACCTTGAAGAAGGTGGCCATGGCCAAGGACGACGTGCCCGCCCCGCCCTACGATCCGCCCTCGAACGATGGACCTCGGGCTGGCGCCGCCTACCAGAACGTCCAGGTCCTGGGCGACGTCTCGGAAGAGCAGTTCACCTACACGATGGCCGCAATCACCGCGTGGGTTTCCCCGGAACAGGGGTGCAATTACTGCCACAACCCCGAGAACATGGCCTCGGACGAAAAGTACACCAAGGTCGCCGCGCGCAAGATGTTGCAGATGACGCGCAACATAAACTCCAATTGGAACAAGCACGTGGCGAGCACGGGCGTGACCTGCTGGACCTGCCACCGCGGAAATGCGATCCCGGCCAACTACTGGGCGCTGCCCGAAGCTGGCAAGAACGGGATCATCGGCAACCGTCATGGGCAGAATAATCCCGTTGCGGCATCAGCTTACTCGTCGCTGCCGGAAGCGTCGCTGGCGCTTTACCTGACCGGTGATCCGAAGACGGACAGGTCAATCCGGGTCGTTTCCGACACCCTGCATCCGACCAAGGCCAACGAGCTATCCATCAAGGAAACCGAGCCGCAGTATGCACTTATGAACCATCTGTCGCAGTCGCTGGGCGTGAATTGCACGTTCTGCCACAACGCGCAGGCGTTCAAGCCGTGGAACATCAGCACGCCCAAGCGCGCCACGGCGTGGTACGGCCTGCGCATGGTCCGCGATATAAATGGCCAGTATATCAGCACCTTGAAGGACGTCTTCCCGGCGCACCGCAAGGGGCCGATGGGTGATCCGTTCAAGGTGAGCTGCGCCACCTGCCACCAGGGCAAGAACAAGCCGATGGGTGGGTACAAGATGGCCAAGGACTACCCGGCACTGTGGGGCCCACCGATGGCGATGCCGGCGGCAGCTCCGGCAGCGCCTGCGGCACCGGCGGCTCCGATTGCCGCTGCGGTATCAACCGCAACACACTGATCCCCCGCAGGAATGTGGGACCTGAAGGGTCCGCTGGAGCACTCCGGCGGACCTTTTTTTGGGTTTCCAACTCTCGGGGGCAGAGGGGCAACTCCCCCCTAACTCACCCCCAACTCTTGCAGACGGACGTGCGACTGTCAGAGGCTGCGGCGACGGCGCATGACGTCGGCGATGTGCACCGGGAAGGACAGCGCGATCGGGGCCGAAATCCACGGCCAGTCCGCTCCGACCAATGCGGCGCGAAGTCCAACAACGATCAGCGCTGCGGGAAGCAGCATGGTGAGGAGATCCCCAACGCTCCAACCGCGCCAACGCAGCCAGAGCGCTTCGAGCAGGAGTGCGGCGAGGACAATGTCGGCGGCGTGGCCCGAGGCGAAGAGCGCTTCCATGGTGCCGGGCAATGACCTTCCCTTAACCGAACGGTGCGTTGAGGCGGACGATTTCCCAGTTGAGCGCGCCGGCAACAGTGACCCAGGCGATGTAGGGTAACAGCAGCACCGCCGATAGGCGCGAGATGCGGCCGCAATACACGATCAGCGTGGCGATCGAGAGCCACAGCAGGCAGAGCTCCCAGAACGCCCAGTCAGGGCGCTGCATCCGGAAGAAGAGCAGGCTCCACAAGATATTGAGGAAGCCGTTCAGCGCGAACAGGCCGATCACCGTGTCCGACGTGCGGGAGCTGCGTGCCGCGCGCCATGCTGCGACTCCGGCGATGGCGCACAGGGCGAAGATCGTGGTCCATGCGATCGGGAAGACCGGGCGCGGCGGGGTGAATCCGGGTTTGATCAGCGAGTCATACCAGGGCCCGAGATCGGTGATCGTCCCGCCGACCATTGCCGTGGCGAAGGCGGCCAGCGAGGCGATGCCGATGGGAATGCCGGCAGGCATGAGCGAGGCGGGCTTCATCCGACTGCAGGCCTCAACCCGAGCAAGTGCGCGCAATCCTTGAGGAATATCCGCACGTGCGCCATCGGTTTGGCGCGCACGAGCTTCTTGTTCATGTAGGCCTGCCAGGTCAGTTGCTGCACGTCCTTGTCCGCACACATCTCGACGAAGCGTTCGCGCCGCTTGTCGCTGGAGTACCAGAAGTACTGCATGATCCCGAGAATCCAGAACACGCGGCCATGTTCGCGCAGGAACGCCTTGCGCGCCCGCTTCAGCAGCGCAGGATTGCCGCTGGCAAGGAAAGCGTCGCCGGTTTGCGCGGCGATCCGGCCGCAGACCATGGCATAGTAGATGCCCTCGCCCGAGGCAGGGGCAACGACGCCGGCAGCGTCCCCTGCGACCAGCACATCGCGGCCATTGTCCCAGCGCTTCAACGGCTTGAGCGGGATCGGGGCGCCTTCGCAGCGGATCGTCTCGCAACCTTCAAGGCCGAGTTCATCGCGCATCTGCTTGACCGAACCGCGCAGCGAAAAGCCCTTGTTAGCGCTGCCGACGCCGATGCTCGACGTTTCGCCATGGGGGAAAACCCACGCGTAGAAATCGGGCGAGAGCTTGCCCTGATAGAGCACGTCGCAACGCGAGGCATCGAACCCTTGTTCGGTACTTTCAGGCGAGCGCACGACTTCGTGATACGCGAAGACGCACGGGTTACGTGTCGCAGCAGGAATGTTTTCGCGCGCTACGCCCGAGCGCGCGCCGTCAGCACCGATGACAAGGCGGGTGCGGACTTTCCGGACTTCGCCGCCGCGCGCTTCGTGATAGCAGACGATCGCGCCGGGCTTGCCGTCACGCTCGATCCGATCGTACGTGCCGACGCGGCGGTCGGCCCCGGCCCTGGCGGCACGGGCCCGCAGCCATTCGTCAAAGTGATCGCGATCGACCATGCCGACATAGCCGATCTCGCCCACCGGCATGTCCACCGCCCGGTTCGACGGCGCGACCATCCGCGATTGCGGCACTTCGAATTCCTCGAGCAGACGCGGCGGCACTGCGCCGCCGCAGGGCTTGATCCGCCCTGCCCGGTCAAGAAGCAGGACCTTCCGGCCCAAGCGTGCCAGATCCCAAGCGGCCGTGGCGCCCGAAGGTCCACCGCCAATCACGACGACATCGTATTCAAGCCTGTCGGTCATGCCCCTGCCGCCCCGAGTTGGGCGGGGATGTCCCGCCGGTGAGTCACCCGCATCGCGAGGATTGCCGAGACGAGGAACAAGCTCGCCTCGAATGCGAAGATGAGCTGGAAAGACTCGGCCACCTGCCCCGTCGCGCCGCGCACGAGATCGACGCCCAGAGCGCCGGTCAATCCGCCGAGGCCGAATGCGATGGCCTGCGCCGTGCCCCATACGCCCATGCGAACGCCTTCGCGGGTGCGCTTGCCCGCCCCGGCCAGTCCCATCATCGAGCCGATGGCGGAGACGGCGAAGGCACCGTTGAAGAAGCCAAGCGCGGCAATGTTCGCCGCCAGTGGCCAGACCGGACCCGCTTGGGCCGCCATGGCAAGCCCTGCCAGCGCAACAGCCGAGCCGACACAGCCAAGCATGGTCCAGATGCGCAGTTCGATGGGCATGCGCCCGGCAAAGGCACTGCCGCCAAGGCCCGTCACGATCATGCCGACGAGCACGCCGCCGTGCTGGAGGCCGGAAAGGCTGGTCGACTGTCCCGGCGACATCTGGAACACGAGCCCGGCAAAGGGTTCGAGGATCAGGTCCTGCATCGAATAGGCGAGCATCGAGACGAAGATGAACATGGTGAAGCGACGCGACTGCGGATCGCCGAGGATTTCGGCAATGGCTTCACGCAAGGACGCAGGGGGCTGACGGCTTTCCGCTGAAAGGGCGCCGGTGGCCTTGGCCTCTAGCCCGACCATCGCGATGCAGGTGAGCGTGATCGCCGCAGCTACGACGCACCCTGCGACCATGAACAGGCGCTGTTCGGTGAACGGATCAAGCAAGGCTCCGGCAGTGCCGGCGGAAATGACGATGCCGAAGACCATCATGATCCAGGTCGTGGCAGCGGCGGCGGCACGGCGTTCGGGAGCGACACCGCTGGCGAGAATGGCAAGCATCGAGGTTCCCGCTGCGCCAACACCGGCACCGATCAAGGTGAAGGCGACCGTGGCGAGGCCAATCCCAAGCATCCGCGCATCATCAAGCATCGTGGTCGCCTGTACCGCGAGCAGCGCACCTGTTCCGAGAACTGCCATGCCGCCGATGACCCAAGGCGTGCGCCGGCGGCCGAGATCGGAGCCGTGGCCCCATAGCGGGCGCGATAGCTGCACCATGTAATGCCATGCCACGAGACCTGCAGGCACGCCTGCCGCCAGGCGGTATTCCAGCACCATCAGGCGATTGAGCAAGGAAGTGGCGATCATCACCATCGCCCCGATCGAGGCCTGCACGGCCCCCAGCCGGACAATCGAAAACCAGCCGAAACTGCGGTTCATCAGACATACCCTCCAAGGCCGAGTGCCGAGGCGAGCATGCCAAGCACGTAGAGTGAAACGCCGGTGGCATTGTACCAGGGGGCATGGCGCGCAGGCGCCGACACCAGCCTTGGCATGAGCGCGAGCTGCGCGGCGAGCAGGACTGCGACCACCCCTGCGGAGATGTGGTGTCCCCACATGACCATCAGCGCAACGACGATCGCTTGCGGGATGGCCATGACGGCACTGGCCAGCAAGGCGGCTGGCCTTTCGCCGAGCACCACCGGAAGCGAGCGCAGGCCGGTCGCCCGGTCACCCTCCACGGCCTTGAAATCGTTGAGTGTCATGATGCCGTGGGCACCGATGCTGTAAAGCACAAGGATCACGAGAACGTGAACCGGTGGCAAGGATCCAGCCATCACGGCGGCGCCGGTAAACCAGCTCAAGCCTTCGTACGTGAGGCCGACGACGGCCGGGCCGATCCAGCCGCTGGTCTTCAAGCGGAGGGGCGGCGCGCTGTAGCCCCAGGCGCAGGCGAGGCCGAACACGGTGGCGATCAGGACCCAGCGGCCGGTGAAGGCAGCGACCGCCAGCGACAGGACCGTCCAGCCGATGGCGATATAAAGGCCCCAGCGCCCGCCGATGCGGCCCGAGGGGATTGGCCTATCAGGCTCGTTAATCGCGTCAACGTGGCGATCGAACCAGTCGTTCACGGCCTGGCTGGTGCCGCAGACCAGTGGGCCGGCCAGAAGGATGCCGGCAATGAGGAAGGTCCAGCGGCTGAGGGGGGAGACGCCCGAAGAAACCACGCCGCACATCAGGGCCCACATCGGCGGGAACCAGGTGATCGGCTTGAGGAGTTCCAAGACGTCACGAGCCGCCGGAGGCGGCGTCAATCCAGTAGAGACTGCAGATTGCGCCATGGGCAAAGACTATGCCCATGCACCCCAAGCGTCAAATCAAATTGACACTCTATTCGTCAAGTGAATCTACCAGATTGCCAAGGCCATAGCGGTGGAGCTTCGAATAGAGGCTCTGCCGGCTGAGGCCGAGGATTTCCGCGGCCGATGCGCGGTTGTTCGACGTGTATTCGAGCGCTGCCTCTATGCAGAGACGCTCGATCAGGTCGGTGGATTCGCGCACGATATCGCGCAGCGACATGCGCCCAACGAGATCGGTAAGTTGTTCGACCGAACGCGGGGCGTCTGCGGTAACGGGAAGATCGCGCAGGCGCCGCCCGATCGGGCGAATCACGAAACCGTAGTGAGTCTGGTCGTCGCCGGTCTTGACGGCGGAGAGTTCGACCGGCTCGCCATCGAAGCCATCGCGTGCACCGACCACCGTGCTGACATTGCGGGCAATGTCGTGCTTGGCAAGCTGGCCGTCGATCAGATCGAGATCGATGCCTGGGCGCCCGACGAAATCCGCCAGCGGTCGCCCGCGCAGCTGATCGACGGTGGCGGCAGAGACAAGTTCCACGAAGGCCGGATTGGCGGCCTGGATGAGCATGCGGGCGTCTGTCAGCACGAAGGCATCCGGCATGGCCTCGATCACGCGCATCACCTCGCCCGATGCGTGTTCGGCGGCGCTGGCAGCACCCGACAGGCGGATGAGCAGGAACTGCCCGCCGCGTTCGCGAAAGCCGCTGGCCGAAAGCATTACGGCATCGGCGCTGTTATTGGGCTGCACCTCGATCGGGAGGACGCCCGGGGAAACGAGAGTCGAACCCAGAAAAGCGATCAGATGCTCGCGCGCGGGGCGGGAGAACAGCGCGGTAAGCTTGGCTCCCTGCAGCGTGCCGTTGCGGGCCTGGAACAGCTGGTGCGCGGCGCGGTTGGCCTCGCGAATGCGGAAGGCTTCGGCATCGACGATCAGCACCGGGTCGACCGACTGGTCGAACAACATGCGGTAGCGCGCTTCGAGCTGGCGCAGGCGCAGATAATCGCGCTCAAGCGATTGCTGCGCCTGGAGGACACGCTGCTGCAAGGCCGCGGCATCGCGCATGTCCCGACCAATGGCGATGGCGTTCGTGCTTTCACCGAGGCGAACCACCACGAAACGCAGCGGCACTTCGCCTTCATTCGTGATATGGTTGACCTGGCGCCAGTGCTGGGTCACGCCCTTGCGCGCATTGGCCAGCATTTCCATGACCTTGGCACGGCTTTCCACCGACACCGTATCGAGCCATTCGCGGCCGATCCACTGCTGCGCATCCGGAAATTCGCGCGGGTTTGCCGTCACGTCGACGATCCGCCCAGCTTCATCGAGGACCAAGGCAAGGTCGCCCGCCACCATCGCCAGGGTAGCTGCAGCGTCCGGCCCGAGCACCTCGAAATGGGTGCGGGCACTGGCGAAGGGCAGCTTCCCTTCGATGGAGTTATTGCGGGAAGGCATCAGTCGAGCCGGCTATCCGAGGGGAAATTCGGTGCGGACTGATCCGGCGCGTTTCCTGGCAACCAGCTTTTCAGCGAGGACAAGAGCCGATCGTGCATCGGGAGCGGTGCCATCGGCGCCCACTTCATCGACGATACCCGGATTGGCATTGACCATTCGTCCACCAATAAAGACCTGAACCCCGGGCGTCCGCGAGACGCTGCGAATGGAACAAATTAGGTCACTGAGATTCGCGTTAGTGCAATCGCAACTGACGGTCAACCCTATGACATCAAAGTGTCTTTCGGCGATAATCTGCAGCAATTCCTTACGCTTGGGTTCGATCAGCGCCTCGGTTTGCCAGCCGGCCCGGGCGAAGACTTCCTCGATCATCAATGTCCCGAGTGCATGCCTGTCACCGGGCATCGGGGAGAAGAGTGCGCTGCGGGCGCGATCCCCATCGGAGTCGTCAGCCGGAAAACGCAAGGCGACCTGTCGCATGACTTCCTGCAGCCGCCACAAGCCCATCGTCACATCGAGAAAATCGCACTCGTCCTCTTCCCAATGCTGGCCAAGCCGACGCGCGGAAGGGGCGAGCAGATCGACGAAGATCGATTCAATCGCGATGCCCCGCGCGATGAAGCCTTCGACGACCTCGAGCAACTCCTCCGCATCAAGATCAAGCGGCAGCGAGGCGAAGCTGGCGGCGTCGGCCGGATCGACCGAAAGCGTGCCGGTCACGCGCCCACGTTGCACGCCGGAAGAATGAGCAAGCAGGAGACGGGGAATGATCTGCTCCTCGATCAGGCTGTTGACCGACGCCGGGCCTCTGGCCGGCGAGGAACTGTGCCCATCCGTGTGGGTCGAACCTGGTCGCAGGCCCGGAGCACGCCTGCGACGTGTCCGCCTTGCTGCATTGGCGTTGGCCTCAGTCCCGTAAACAGTCGCCATGGCAGACCCCTCCGGCCTGTGGGCGATGATACGCCCGCCGGACTGTCGGATCGATAGTTCGACTCTGACCGGAGCCAACACTCTACGCCTGTAAAGTGTTGCTGACAAACCCGGATATGTCATTTTTATTTGTCGTCAAGATAGATTGACACTTGGACAAGGCGAGGCGTAGTCTCCGGTTCTCGAAGGCCTTGTGCCTCAGCCCGCGAAAGGGGCCGGATGAGAGGGGACGCGATCAGATTTAGAGCCGCAGGCCAAGGACTTGGCCCGCAGGCTGCGCGCCCGACGCTTTACACTGCGGAGGAACGCAAGAAGCGCGACTCCACGCGGTGGACGCTGGTGCAGGGCCTTCTCGCCCCCTTCCAGTTCCTGGTGTTTCTGGTCAGTTTGGCACTAGTTCTACGTAGTCTTGCGTGGGGCGAAGGGGCCATGGCTGCCGACGTCTCGGTCGTGGTCAAGACGTTTACGCTCTATGCGATCATGGTGACCGGATCGATCTGGGAAAAGGTCGTCTTCGGCAAGTGGCTGTTCGCCCGCGCGTTCTTCTGGGAAGACGTGTTCTCGATGCTCGTGATCGCGCTGCACACCGCGTACCTGGTGATGCTGCTGGGCCATTACGGCAGCTTCGAGCAGCGCATGCAGATCGCGCTGGCGGGCTATGCCGCCTATGTCATCAACGCTGGACAGTTCCTGCTGAAGCTGCGCGCGGCGCGGCTTGAAACCGGCCAAGCGGAGGCTGCAGCATGAGCGGCGAAAGCGTTCTGGGATGCGCTCCGGCAGCACAGCCGCAAGTCCTGCGCGAACGCGGGCAGCGCGAGGTGTTCTGCGGGCTGACAGGTATCATCTGGATGCATCGCAAGATGCAGGATGCGTTCTTCCTCGTGGTCGGATCACGGACCTGCGCGCACCTGCTGCAGAGCGCGGCAGGGGTGATGATCTTTGCCGAGCCGCGCTTTGCCACGGCGATCATCGAGGAGCGCGATCTGGCCGGGATGGCCGATTGCCAGGACGAGCTCGACCGCATGGTCGACAAGCTGCTGACCCGGCGGCCTGAAATCCGCACGCTGTTCCTGGTGGGATCGTGCCCATCCGAAGTGATCAAGCTGGACCTGGGCAAGACAGCGCAGCGGCTTGATGCGAAGTTTGCCGGCTCCACCCGCATCCTCAACTATTCTGGCAGCGGGATCGAGACGACCTTTACCGAAGGCGAGGACGCCTGCCTGACGGCGCTGGTGCCTGAAATGCCCTCAGCCGACGCAGACGAGGCAGCCAACCTGCTCGTCGTCGGCGCCCTTCCCGACATCGTCGAGGACCAGTTCAAGCGGCTGTTCGACGAGCTGGGCATCGGGCCAGTACATTTCCTGCCCGCCAAGCGCATGGCCGAACTGCCGAAGGTGGGGCCGAACACGGTGTTCCTGCTGGCACAACCGTTCCTGACCGAGACGACCGGGGCGCTGCAGCGTCGCGGAGCCAAGCGCCTCGACGCGCTGTTCCCGTTCGGCGCCGAAGGCACGACCGACTGGCTGCGTGCGGCGGCAGAAGCGTTCGGGATTGACCGGATGCACTTCAACCGCGTGGTGGCTCCGGGCCGCGAGCGGGCCAAGCGCGCAATCGCCCATCGGCGCGAGCGGCTCGAGGGCAAGCGCATCACCTTCCTGCCGGATTCGCAGCTGGAGCTGCCGCTGGCGCGCTTCCTTCACACAGAGCTTGGCATGATGCCGGTGGAAGTGGGCACGCCCTACCTCAACCGCGAGCTCAATGCGCGCGAACTGGCGCTGCTGCCTGCCTCGACCCGGCTGAGCGAAGGGCAGGATGTCGACCTGCAGCTCGACCGCGTGCGGCTCGACCGCCCCGACCTTACTGTCTGCGGCCTGGGCCTTGCCAATCCGCTGGAAGCCGAAGGGCTTTCGACCAAGTGGGCGATCGAACTGGTGTTCTCGCCCATCCATGGCTTCGAGCAGGCGGGTGACCTCGCCGAGCTCTTCGCGCGGCCTCTGCGCCGTCGCGACATCCTGAGGGTATAGGCGATGCAGCTGGCGGTCTGGAGTGGAGTAGGAAGCGCATAAGCGCTTCCCCTCCCCGAACCGTACGTGCACC